>JBKJSI010000491.1:0-3648 GCA_046595915.1 Pirellulaceae bacterium | reverse complement strand
GGATTTCTGAAGGACTTAGGGAATAAGACCTTCAGAAAAGGCTTGTTTTTATTACATTGCCTAGATGGCCTAGATGGCCACTATCTAGGGACAGGTTGCCACTAGGCGGCTTAGATTGCCAGGTTCGCATGCTTGGTTGGTGAGGCCGAAAGTTCGATTGGCGGTAGGCGGTCGAAACTATCTAAACCCAAGGCTTTTGGGGATTGTCTTAGCGAGCAGGGCGCCATAGCGTGCCTGCATGAAATCAGAATTGAAAATCGTCTCGCTTGCGCCTGCGGGAACTGAAATGGTGTATCTGCTTGGCGCCGAGAAATACCTTTGTGGCATCAGTCACAACTGCGATTTTCCCTTGGCGGCATTAACGAAGCCGCGGCTCACACGCACTTTTATCGATGACTCGCAGCCAAGCGAAATGATTGATGCGGAAGTGCAACGGCGGTTGAGAGAGCGGGCGCCACTTTACGAGATCGAGTCGAGCCTTCTTCAATCGCTGGCGCCAAGCCTTGTGCTGGCCCAAACTCAATGCAGCGTTTGTGCGGTCGACGTCGCCCAAGCTTCGAATCTTGGCCTTGAGGGCGCTGAGATCTTTGGGCTCGGCGCCAATAGTTTGGATGAGATGCTCGATGAGTGTGAGCGGCTGGCGAATCGCATCACGGCGATGGAGGGAGAGATCGATCCGCTGGCTCTTACGCGGCTGCAAGCGCGCTGCGACCGGCCACAGCGAGCAACCAATGCTCTGCGCCCGCGAGTGGCGGTTATCGAGTGGATTGCCCCTCTCATTGCCGCTGGCAATTGGACGCCTGATTTAGTGGAGCGAGCTGGAGGTGAGAGCTTGTTCGCTGCGCGGGGCGAGCTTAGCCCCACGATTGAATGGGGCGACCTTTGCAAAGCAGATCCGGACGTCCTAGTTATTGCACCTTGCGGTTTTGAACTTGCTCGCTCGGTTCTTGAGGCGGAGCGACTTCGGGCGTTTCCTGGCTGGAGTACACTTCGGGCCGTCAAACACAATCGAGTTTTCGTGAGCAATGGCAATGGGATGTTTCACCGATGCGGGCCGCGGCTTGTGGAGACGCTTGAGTTTCTGGTGGCGGCGCTTGCCGACGATGAGACGGGGCTGGCGCGGTTTGCTGGTTCTGCGGAGCGCTGGCCGCTATCCAGGGATTATCTCGGGCCTTCAGCCGTTTGTGCTGGTCGCTGACCGTTTACCAGGGCCTGCGCAGAGTACTGCTCCGACCCTGGCTACAATATCCCAGGCCCTTGGCCCTGAATTCGAGAACGAGAACGAATTCGAGAACCAGAACGAATTCGAGAACCAGAACGAGTTCGAGAGCGAGGTAGGCGTACGAAAATGCTCGCAGGTTGCGAACAAGTGGTTGGTTAGTATCACCGCCACGCAACCAGTACTTTTCGAGTTGGCAATGCTCTACTCGGGTTTGCGAAGTAGTCCGGCGCTTGATTGAAAGTAGCGGCGGCGGCGGGATTCTCGGATTTCGGCGGCGTCGGCTTGTTGGATTTTGAGGTCGTCGATGCTGGCTTGGCAGGCACGGCAGCCGATGGTTTGCAGGTGAAAACGGAGGTATTCCTCGATATCGGTATCGAGGACTCCGAGTAGAAAACTACCGAGTTGTTCGCGGCTGGGGCAGCTGATTCGGTTGCGACGCCAGATGTCGCCAATCGAATGCATGCCGCCGCCGCGACGGTTGACGATTGCGGCGAGCTGCGCCATGAGTTGTTTATCGGCGCGCAGCGTTTGCTCGACGGCGGACATTTCTTCCGCGGTGAGGCCTTCATCGAGAAAGGCTTCAAGTTCGGCTTGGGTGAATTGTCGAGTCATGTTCGCTGCGATGCTGGAGAGAGAATACTAGTGCGTTGTTGTTATTGTTCAGGCTTGGTATTTGGCGCCATCGCCGTGTTAAGAAAACAAAGTGGCCATTTGGCTGATTCAAAAACTGAGAGTTCTTTGCGCCACTTTGATTTCATAACCTAGCACGGGCGTTGCCCGCAACCCAAGGATTATCTCGGGCCTTCAGCCCTTTGATTTGGTTGGTGACCGTGTACCAGGGCCTACGCAGAGTACTGCTCCAACCCTGGCTACAATATCACAGGCCGTTGGCCCTGAATTCGAGTACGAGAACGCATTAGGAGTACGAGTACGAAAACGCGCGCGGCGTGAGAAAAAGTTGGAGGCTAGTTATTCAGCCACACAACCGTTACTCTTTGCCTTGAAAGACTAGCTGGTTTGAACGTGAATGACTTCTTCGTAGGGCTGAATGACCACGAAGCCGTCGCCGTCGAATTCCATTTGGAATGATTCGCCAGAGCCGCGCCCGAAGAAGGTTTTTAGCGAGATATCGGTTTTGAAGGCGGGTTCGAGATTGCCTGACCAGGCGACCGTCGCGTTGGGGTCGGTGCGAATCGGGTAGCCTTTGCGGCAAACGAGCGTCATGGGCTCAAAGTGGGTCGACAAGGCAATCATGCCAGTGCCTTCGAGGCGGACATTGAAGAGTCCGCCTGCGGCGATCGCGGCGATCTTGCGCATCATCTTGATCTCGTGCTTGATCGTCGGCTCGAATGCGAGCACATCGTTGCCGTTGACGAAGATCGCCTGATTTTGCAGCTGCAAGATCTGGACGTTTTTGCCGGCATCTGCCAGATAAAGCTTTCCTTGGCCATTTGCTTTTGTGAGCTTTGTTCCTTCGCCGGAAAGTGCTTTCTTAAAGAGGTTGCCGATCCCTTGTTCGAGAATTCCTTCACGCTCAAATTTGATTTGGCCAACAAAGGCGACCATCGAACCGGTTTTGGTCCAGATCATGCCATTGAGATTGACCTCGAGCATGCGGGGGCCTTCGAGCTCAAACAGCCCTTCGCCTCGGTCTTGCTGGGAGGTTTTCTCCAGGAACTCTTGAAGGGAATAGCGGCCCATGTTGTCGATCTCGTTGGGTTAGGTCGTGGGTTATTCGGTTTGATAGAGCTCAGGGAAGACTTCCTCAGGCAAGCCTTGTTTTTTTACAATCGCTCGCATGCGAGCGAGGAAGTCAAACTTGTAGTTCGCGACATGCTGTTCCGTAATCCCCAAAGCGACGGCGACTTCTTTATTGGGCCAACCGCGCACGAAAAGCAGTTCCGCGCACTGGAGCTTCACACGCTCCCCTTTTTCGAGCCATTTTTCGACTTGTTCACGAAGGGCGGCGGCGATTGCTTTTTCTTCGAGGCCGCGCCGTTCGCCGCTTTGGACGATACTGCTGGCGCCGCGCTGGCGGCCGGAGATTTCCCATTCGCCGCTCGATTCGACCGCCGAGGACATCGGAATCGAGGGTCGTCGGCCTTCGCGTCGCAAGTGGTCGGTCAATTTGTAGGCGCAGATCGAGAAGAGATAGCTTTCGAGAGGCCGTTTTCCGTCGTAGTTAGGGAGGCTGTTGAGGAAGCCGACGAAACACTCTTGGACGATATCTTCGCTGGTCGCGCGTTGTCGCAATCGAGTTTCGACGAATGCTAGAAGGCGACCTTCATAGCAGTTAATCAGCTCGCGCCAGGCGGTTGAGTCGCCACCACGAATGCGGTCGATCAGCAGGGAATCGGAGTCGGAATTCGTGGTGGCGACTCAACCGCCTGGCGCGAGCTGATTAACTGCTATGAAGGTCGCCTTCT
>JBKJSI010000453.1:0-3336 GCA_046595915.1 Pirellulaceae bacterium | reverse complement strand
GTGCTTATCGGCAGTCGTCGCGGGTGACGCCCGAGTTGGCCGAGCGTGATCCCGATAACCGGTTGTTGGCTCGCGGCCCGCGGTTTCGGCTTTCGGCAGAGATGGTTCGCGATCAATCGCTCGCCGCTGCGGGACTTTTGAGTAAAAAAATGCTTGGGCCGAGCGTAAAGCCGCCTCAGCCGAGTTCGGGGCTCTCGGCGGCGTTTGGTAGTGGGCTCGATTGGCAGACGAGCGGTGGCGAGGACAAGTATCGTCGCGGGCTCTACACGGCTTGGCGGCGGTCGAGCCCCTATCCATCAATGAGCACGTTCGACGCGCCGAATCGCGAGGTTTGTACGATTCGCCGCAATCGAACCAATACGCCATTGCAGGCTTTGGTCACGCTCAACGATCCCGTTTATGTCGAAGCGGCGATGACGCTCGCGCGCATCGCGATTGCTGCCTCTGCCGACTCCAACGAACGGGCGCGGCAGATGTTGCAGTCGGCGCTGTTGCGTGAAATCGAGCTTCGCGAAACTGAGCGGCTCGTGAAGCTGTACGAAGAAGCAAAGGCGAGCCTGTCGGCAAAGCCTGGGCAGGCGGCGGAGCTCGTCAAAGCGAGTGGAGCGATGGCGACCGGCGGCGCTGAGGATCTCGAACTGGCTAGTTGGACGGTCGTCGGCAATGTTGTGCTCAACCTGGACGAATTTTTGATGAAGCGATAGGCGACACACATGTTCAATGCATTGGAATTCGCTCAGCAGCAGACCCGTCGCCATTTTTTGGGGCAGGGCTCGCTGGGGCTGGGCGCGATGGCGGTGGCGTCGTTCGCCGGCGCGCAGGTTAGCTGCGCGGGCGAGGGCGTCGTGAATCCGCTTTCGCCGAAGGCGCCGCATTTTGCTCCGAAGGCGAAGCGGGTTGTCTATTTGCACATGTCGGGCTCGCCGCCACATTTGGACTTGTTTGATTACAAGCCCGAGCTGGTGAAACGAACTGGTGAAGAGGCGCCGGAGTCGGTCATTAAGGGGAAGCGGTTCGCGTTCACGTCGGGCGTTCCAAAGTTGCTCGGTACGCCGCGGAAGTTTTCGCAGCACGGGCAGGGTGGAACTTGGATGTCGGACGCGATGCCGAACTATCACGGGTTGGCGGATGAGATGTGCGTGGTTCGCTCGATGTATACCGAGCAGTTCAATCATGCGCCTGCGGAACTGCTTCTGTTTACGGGTTCGCCGAGGCAGGGGCGGCCTTCGATGGGGTGTTGGGTGACGTATGGGCTCGGGAGCGAGAATGAGAATCTGCCTGGCTTCGTCGTGTTGATATCGTCGGGCGTGCAACCGAGTGCGGGGCAGAGCGCTTGGGGGAGTGGGTTTTTGCCGTCGGTGTTTCAAGGGGTGCAGTGTCGGTCGAAGGGCGATCCGGTGCTTTATGCTTCCGATCCGCCGGGGATGGATCGGGCGCTGCGGCGGCATTCGCTCGATGCGCTGCGCGAGCTCAATGAGCTTCAGCAATCGCAGCTGGGGCACCCCGAGACGGCGACGCGGATCGCTCAGTACGAACTTGCGTTTCGCATGCAGATGGCGGTGCCAGACGCGATGGACTTGACCAAAGAAACAGCGACAACGATTGCGGACTATGGGGCGAAGCCCGGCGACGCGAGTTTTGCGAATAACTGCCTTCTCGCGCGGCGGCTGCTGGAGCAGGGTGTGCGATTCGTGCATCTTTTTGATTGGGGCTGGGATTTTCATGGCACCGGGCCCAATGAAGATATTCGCGACGGGCTTACGAAAAAAATGGCGGTGACCGACAAGCCGGTTTCGGCGCTCATGCGTGACTTGCGGCAGCGGGGAATGCTCGATGACACGCTCGTGGTTTGGGGCGGCGAATTTGGACGGACTCCGTTTCGCGAAGGACGCACTGCGGGAGGCAGTATTCTCGGCCGTGATCACTTTCCTGATTGCTATTCGATCTTCATGGCGGGCGGCGGCATCAAGGGTGGGTTTAACTATGGCGAAACGGATGAGTTGGGGTTCTCAATCGTGAAGGACAAAGTCCATGTTCACGATTTACAAGCGACGATCATGCACCTATTGGGTTTCGATCACGAGCGGCTGACATATCGATTCCAGGGCCGCGACTACAGACTCACAGACGTCCATGGACGCGTGGTGAAAGAGATTCTCGTATAGCGAAGTGACTGGACGCCGAGTCAATGCAAACGACCTAAACGCCTGCAGACCGCCTTGCCAGCACTCACTTTGGACCGTTCACTTCACATTCTTTGCGTAGCACCCTGAACTCCGCTTCCATTGGCGCGCCCTTTAACCCTGGCGGCGTTGCATCGAGATAGTCAATGAGCTTCGCGGCCTCAGCCTTCTCGCCCATTCGAGCCAGCGTTTTTGCGATATGGTACTTAGCCCGATACCAACTCTCACTTCGCGGCTCCGAGCGAGAAGCGACGATCCGCCACTGCTCCAATGCACGAGGAATGCTAGTAACGTTTCCGGTTCCGTCTGTTTGGCTACTCAAATGGAGAGCAAATGCCTCCTGCACAACTCCGCTGTTGGAATGTTTTTTCGCCAGTGCGGCAAATACCTCGTCCGCTTGAGCATGGCCCTTAGCCTCCAGCCCATCGGCGTAGGCTAAATCGACTTGCAGCTTTTCACTAGCACTCAATTCACCAACCGAAGGCTGTAGCTTTTTGATCGCATCGAGCACAAACTCGGCCAAAGGCGGTTTCACTTCGCGTCCGGCGCTCTTCATTACCTTGACCAGGCCGAGAAGCGAAGTCAGCCGCTGCTTCGCCGTCCCGCCCGTTTCCGCCAAGAGCTTCGCGGCCTCCTCTTGCTTAGCTGGTTGGGCCGCTAGGGCAACGACTAGAAGTGTCCGCGCGGAAGCAATGACTCCTTCTTCTTCCTTAGGAGTTTTTTCAATCAGCTCGCGAAGCCGCGCCTCCGCATCAAGGTGATCGACATCAGGTCGATTCAGAAGCTCCCACCCCACGGCCGCCGCTCGAATCTTCCGCTGAGCCGGCGTCGAAAGCTCTCCCTCGGCGGATTTGGCCCAAGCGAGCGCCGGCGTCAAGTTATCAACTTTGCGATTGTCAAAAGTCGACGATCGACGATTCCAATATCGCAAACAAATAACCAAACCTTCATACCGCTCCTTGGCGGTCGACTCAATCGAATCCGCAAAATTGAATGCCGTCTGATTCTCTCCCCGACTCTCATAAAACCGCGCCAACCAAAGCTTCGCCGTCTCCGCCGTGGGCGACTCCTTAAACTTCGCGACCTGGTCCTTCAGAATCTCCTCATACCGTACAAACACTTTGGCATCATTCGGTGTCAGCGCCACAAGTTG
>JBKJSI010000264.1:0-2753 GCA_046595915.1 Pirellulaceae bacterium | reverse complement strand
GTCTTGATGCAACTGATCGTTATGAGGATGCTTTGAGTTACCACACCAAAAGCAGCTCATCACGCTCACCCGAAAGGAATCGGGAATGTCGCATCAAGACAAGGATGGTCGTCAGGTTCATTTGAATGCGGAATATCTTCAGCGAGCTCACCACGCAGTGCAGATGGGGATGGAACCGCAGATTCTGCCCCCAGGTGTGCAGCACGGCGGTAAAACCGATTTGCGCCCCTAGTCGGCGCGGATCGGCCGCCAGTTCCAGCAGCGTTTCACTCGCCGCGCGAAACAGCAGGTCGTAGAGCACGCGACGATTCTTGAGACCGAGCGGTTGGAGCTGCTCGGGCAGAGTGAAAACCACGTGGAAGTACGACACCGGCAGCAAACGTGTCAGACGCGACGCGACCCATTCCTGTTGGCGAGTTGCCTGGCACTTCGGACAGTGGCGATCGCGGCAAGAGTTGTAGGAGATCTGCACCGTACCGCAGGCGTCGCATGTATCGACGTGCCCTCCCAGCGCCGACGTCCGACAAGCAGTCAGCCGCCGCAAGACCGTTGCCTGCTCCGGCGAGACCGAATGACGGGCCCGATAGGCATCTCGGTGCATGCGGAAGATAGCGCACTCCAGATCACTCCCATCGCATGCCCGCCTCGGAATTGACTCAGGCTGCGGGGACAGAAATTCGCCAAAAGCAACGGCTGAATATGCCGTAGACGGTAAATAGGTACGTCTTATACCTGAAAAACCGCCCCCCTAATATTTCTCGCCAAAAACGCGCCTGATTTTTTGTCCGCCAGCGCAATCTGGTCGTAAGGGTATTGGCAGAAATAGTTTGCAATCCGAACCTCTGTAAGGTAAAGTAGCCTTACCTTATTTAGGTAAAGCGGCTTTATCTCACGAGGAAGGCATGGCCGATTGGAAGTTCTACGGCAGAAGTGAACAGCTTGTGGACTTGGAGCGAATCCTCGATCGCAAGCGGTGGTTCTTCGCCAAAGTCACTGGCGTCGTCGAATTGGCAAAACAACGCTCATTCAGCAGGCGATGCGAGAACTCGGCAGCAAGCAACCCGTATTCTACGTCCAGATACCGGATTCCGAGCCTGCTGGCGTTCTCTCAGCAGTGAAGGATGCGCTGGAGACATTCCAGGTACCTGCTGAGCAGCATCCTCGCCCAAATGATCTACTTCAGCTTGCGAAGTTGTTGGAAGCGATGGCCGCAGGCGGATATATCCTAATCCTCGATGAATTTCAGTATTTCAATCGGAAGGGCTACGAGGAGTTCTGCTCTTACTTGCAAGCAAGTGTAGATCGACTCGCAGCCAAAGCCGAACAGGTGCGAGGCGGACTAATCGTTCTTGGCTCCATTCACACGGAGATGGTCGCATTACTCGAAGATCGCACCGCTCCCCTCTACAACCGAGTCACCGACAATATCCATCTTTCGCATCTCGACATCGGTTCTATTTTGGCCATCCTTCGAGATCACTCTGAAGCGACACCGGAACGGATTTTGTTCCTTTGGAATCTGTTTGAGGGAGTGCCCAAGTTCTACCGTGACTGCTATGAGCAGGATGTACTTGCCGCCGACAGAAAAGCACTGCTACGCCGCATCTTTTTCGAGAGTTCGTCGCCCCTACGCTCGGAAGCCGAGAACTGGTTCCTTCGAGAATTACGTGGCAGGTACGATGTGGTCTTAAAGTTTGTTGCACGTAACCCAGGGCGAATGCACAACGAACTCGTCAATGCGATTCGAGAGGCCAGCGGAAGCCCTGATACTCAGGTCGGCGGCTACTTGAAAGTGCTGATCGAGCGATTCGGGCTTATCGAGCGCAAGCTTCCAGTGTTTTCAAAGCCGGAAGCGAAACGAAGCCGCTACTACGTTACAGACAATTTCCTCCGCTCTTGGCTTGCTGCTTTAGCAAATCCTGTTTCTGCGATTGCATTTCGTCCGCTCGAAGATCTGATCGACGAAGCCGATCAGCGACTAGCAGATGTGGAGGGCGGATCACTGGAAAAACTGGCTGGCCAACTCTACGAGGAGCGAAGCCGCAAAGGACTAGGTGACTTTCCGATCACTCATCGTGTGCAAGGCTTCTGGGACAAGGCCGACACGGAGATTGATCTAGTGGCCGTTAATAAAAGCAACGAATCGATTCGCTTCGGATCATGCAAAAGGTCGCCGCAGAGACTGCTGTCAGACGTGAATAACTTCAAGAAACACGTCGAACGATTCATTCTGGCCATGCCGCAGTACGAAGGTTGGACGAAGGAACTTGTGGGCATCGCACCGACATTGAACGCCGAGCAACGGTCCATTCTGGCGACTCACGCCGTCATCCCTCAAGATTTGAATGACCTAACTCTGGGATTGAGTTAGCCGGGATTCACTTCCGCTCACTCCAAGATGACCCAAGCAAGCACTCCACCTTCCGGGATCGCTGAAATCTCGGCAAGCGCTTGGCCAAATTCGGACAAAGCAAATGAATCCAATTGCCCAGTCTTGGGGCAATTGAAGTTGAACTCCTTTCCAAACGTCATGTCGTTGGAAGGCAGGTAAGCGGCGTGCTGACCCGTGCATGCCCGGCATTTCACGTTTGCGATTTTCACATAGGTATTTGCCATTGGCGAATTTACTCCATTCAATTTCTCGCCCCACCTGAACACGTCATGCGCTGGATTGTTGAACGAACTAGTAGCGACAATTCGAGCGAGCAAACCGAATTTACCCGAAACTGGCTGATTGGCTATGCGCCTATTGG
>JBKJSI010000883.1:0-2970 GCA_046595915.1 Pirellulaceae bacterium | reverse complement strand
ATCGGAGGCGACCCGCAGCCATGACGCACAACTCTCGTCTCCCCTCAAGAAGCCCAGGCCCAAGCAAGCCGCCACCTTTGCCAAGCGAGCCCAAGTTAGTGCTGCCGCCGAAGCTGGCCCCTGGTCCGGAGGCAAATCACAATTTGTTTCGCGTCCTCGCATGGGTTATGGCAAGCGCCATAGCTGTGCTTCTTTTAATGAGCGCCGTTGTCTTACTCGTTCTTCCTTTGAGATCTGAGGTTGCGAAGGATCTACCCCTCGGACCCTTGCCCAGTTCCATTCACTCGGCTTCGAGTGAAGCAGTCGGAAAACCGTCGGACGAAGAGCCCTCTTTGGAAGCACCAAGCATTCCAGAGACGAAGTCCCTTGATGAAGAGGCGCCAGCTAAATCAGTTGCGCCTGATCCTACTGAAGGGGGTGAATCTCCTTCGATCGAATCCCCACCACCTTCGCCCAGCAGCACCGATCCATTCCCTAAGCGGCCAGTTTCGCATGCGAGCTTTTGGACAATCGCTCCATCGTTTCCACACGAACCAGCAATGAAAGAGGGAAAGCCCGTTGGGGACTCTTCTATTGAGCTAACTACTCTTCCCAAAGGCAGCGACGTGACTCAGTTGGAACTTGTTGGCGCGCCGAAAGTGAAGAGTGATGGGAATCAGCCTGCCTTTCGAGTCGTTTCGTCGGGAAAGGACGCCCGATCCTGGTCGCTAAATTTGCGCTCGCTGGCGAGTGAACGCGAAATTGCTACCGTGCAGTTGGAAGGCACTCGTCTAATGCTGCAATGGAAAGTAGCCAATCCCAAACAGATTTCGGCCGCGCTAGCGCAACTCTCCGCGTGCGCGTTTCTGGTTTCTCATGGTGACGACTCGAAGCAACTAGTTCCTATGAGTTATCAGAAAACGGACGCTCTCACTTATGGCGAGCCTGCCGACGTAAAGGCTTCAGAAGTTTTCCTGCCGGAAGCGGTTGTAAGTGAATTGCAGTTCATTGGATTTGAGTTTCACAATAGTCGTGGAGATTGGACTCTCGAACCCCCACCGACTACAAATGGGCAAACCCGGAAGTGCCTCGTAAAGCACGCCGTTAGCGAAGCAATTGAAAGTCAGTTCGCGATTCAACGGAAGTCGGGGGATGGAGTGCTGCCTTATTTTCTATCGTGGGAACTGGCCATTGGTGGACAGAAAATCCGTAAAGATCAGGCTTCGCTCATCTCAAACCTTCATAACTTGGTGACTAAAAGAGACGAGTACTCGCGGCAGCTCTCACAGCTGGAATCCCAGGCCGAAGACTTGCAATCGGAAGGCACTCGCGCTGCTTTCAGAGAAAATCACTTAAAGCGCGCCCAGATCAAAAAGTCGCTGGCGGAACTCAACTCGATGACGAAGACCTTGGGCTTATCGGACGGTCAAATTGACGAGATGACCGGGCGTCTTGCCAACGGCGAGAGCTGGCCCGGTTCCGTAAGTTGCTACCTGGCCCGAAAAGTCATGCACAACGACAAAGAAGTGCTCATCCCGCTAGTGCAAATCGGGGATCTCTATTCGCCATGACCCAATGTTGCACACCTAACTCCGCCAACTCTCACCCCATCGGTAAGTAGACCTTTGCATGCTCGATTACGCCCGTATTGTCGAAGAGATTCAGTCGGCGATTGGCTCCTCGGTGCCGCCCGATTGGGATTTGCTTCGCGACACCGCCTCCGAGTATGTCGCCGCCTGCGATGAAGTGAACCTTCGACTCATTGAATGTGCTGGACTCTTGAAAAAGGGGCTGCGAAGTGAAGCACTTCAAGCTGCGGAACGGGAGCCCAACGTTCTCGACTCGGTGGCAATTCTCGACTTCCCCGAACTTGCCGAATGGCACAAGGCTCTCTCCGAGCAAGGCATAGTCCTTCCTCCAGCAATCAAGAATGAGGTCGCAGGCGATCTCAACACCGCTTACTTCTCCGCGACGCCCATTACCGGTCTGATGAAGTCGCATCGGCTGCTGGCTTTGGCCAGGGCGCCCCTTTCGCAGCGAATTAGCGTGATGCGGCAGATTCGCGATCTCGATTTCGATAATCCGCTCTGGGATCAAGATCTGCGAGTTTACGAATCGGCGCGGATCCGCGAGATTCCCAGAGAACTCGCCGAGGCCGGTCGCGCCAAGGACACGAGTCGCGTCACAGCCTTGGCGTTTGAACTCGAGACGCCAGGTTGGCTCATCTCACCGTCAGCGGACTTGGTAGCACGGACACGCAAAATCGTGCGCTCGCTTGCCGCCGATTCAGCTGCGGCAGAATTAAATGAGATTGAAAAGAAACTTTCCAATGCCCATTCCGCGCTCGACGAGGACGCAGGATTCGCGCAGAAAGCTCGTTGGGACAAGCTGATCGTCACGGCACAGTTGTCCCAAGAAGACCCGCTGGTCGCGCGTGCCGCGCCAGCGATCCACTGGCTCAATCGACTCATGGAACAGCGGCGGCAACAGGATGAATATGCCGGTGCGATTGCCAAGTTAGAAAACTCACTTGACCGCGACGCCGATCGTCGGACGCTCGAGCGAGCTTATCAAGCGATGAACAGACTCGACGCGGAACTGCCTGAGTTGCTCGAGCGCCGCTATGTCGAACGTATTCGAGCGCTTGATGCGGCGGATAAGCGAAAGTTTGTCCTGCTGCTCAGTGGCGTGATTGGTGCGCTGGCGATTGCAGCGAGCCTTACGCTCTGGATCATTTTGCGAACACATCACGAGAATCAAGTAGCTTCTTCGACGGCGGCGATGAGTAAATTGGTTGAGTCAGAGAACCTTGTCGAAGCCAGAAAATACGCCGACTTGATCGCGGTGCAATCCAAATCGATCGCGGCGCGGCCCGTGTTCATTGAGCAGGTAACGCGTTTGGAAGGACTTGAACGCGAAGAGAAAGTTCGCACGGAGCGATTCCTAAAACTATTAAGCCGGTTGGAACCGATGGATGTGAACGCGCCTGAG
>JBKJSI010000592.1:0-3658 GCA_046595915.1 Pirellulaceae bacterium | reverse complement strand
CCACCCGCCGATCGAATGCACTTGAGTGCAGCCAGCAAAATCGACGAAACCCATATCAGCGAGCCATCCACCACCCCAGATCCAGTGGCCGACGATCGGATAGATCGCAATTGCCATGACAAAGCTAAAAATAATGAACGAACCATATTTGATTCGTTCCGCAACCGCACCAGAAACAATCGTTGCTGCTGTTCCGGCGAAGACGAGTTGGAAGAAGAACTTGACGCTCAAAGGAACGCCCGTCCAGCCGATGGCCGAGTAATCGCCCTTGTAGTCTGCCACAGCGGGACTGTTGTCCGCACCTTGGACGAAGAAGAGCCCCTTCGAGCCAACATATTCGGCAAGGGCTCCGTCGCCATCGCCGAACATTAAGCCCCAACCAACCGCCCAGAATCCAATGGTGGTCACGGCGAAGACGATGAAGTTCTTCGAAAGGATGTTGACGCAGTTTTTCGCTCGGCACATGCCCGATTCAACGCAGGCAAAACCAAGATTCATGAAGAAGACAAGAAAGCCGGTGACGAGGACCCAAACAGTATCCGCCGCAATTTTGAGTTCACCGAATTTGGCCTCAGCGTCAAATGGAGCCGGTGCGGGCGCGGCTGTTTCCGCGGGTTTGTCTTGAGTCGCTGTGGCGGCATCCGCTGTGGGAGCGCCGCCGGCGGGAGTTTCTTGAGCAAAAATCATGGCGGATGCGGTCAAGCAAACGCAGACGATCGCAACAAATGCGAGTGCGTTTCGATATGCACTGGGCATTGAGCCAGGGAAAATGGATGTAACGAGCCCACGAATCATGGATACCTCTTCTTTCTTGCCTTGGAACGAAGGATGTTAGGCCGCACGCAACGCGTTTTTGTGCGCCTGCGCCGCGCGGACCTCCGCCTGGATTTCCGCCAACCGCCCATGTGAAGCAAGCGGCGTGCCGAATTGCTAGCTAAGGGCGGCTGTGGTGGTGCAATTGCTGCTTTTTGCGGCTCTTTGGGGGGATTTGGCTCCATTGCGATTTTTGGGCCGCGGTCTCAACTGCCCACAGGCAATGCGAACCTGCTAGAAAATGGGGCATCAAAGTTGGCGAGCCATTCAGGAGGAAAAGGCAAATGGACCCGCGAATTTGGATCTCGCGAACGGAGGCGCTAGTGCGCGAGCAATTTGCCGCCGATGCGACGGGGCATGACTGGCATCACATTCGACGGGTGCGCGATTTGGGGCTGCGGTTTGGACGTGAGCTCAAGGCGGACCTGCTGCTCGTGGAGCTGGGGGCGCTCTTGCATGACATCGCCGATTGGAAGTTTCATGATGGCGACTCGGATATCGGCCCGAGGAAGGCAGCGGATTGGCTCCTGCTCTTGGGTGCGCCGGGGAAGCTGGCCGACCAAGTTGCGGCGATCGTGCGAGAGATTTCTTTCAAGGGCGCCGGCGTGGCGACTCCGATGAGTTCGCTGGAAGGCCAGATTGTGCAGGACGCCGATCGGCTTGAGGCAATTGGAGCAATAGGAATCGCCCGGGCGTTTGCTTATGGCGGCTCGAAAGGGCGGATCATGCATGATCCCGATGTTCCGCCGCTGATGCACGCATCGTTTGAGGCGTATAAGAAAAACGCGGGGCCGACGCTCAATCACTTCTATGAAAAATTGTTTTTGCTCAAGGATCGAATGAATACCGAGCCAGCGCGGAAGCTCGCGCAGCATCGGCATGAGGTGATGCAGAAGTTCGTAGATCAGTTTTTAGCGGAGTGGGACTGCGTTGATGGAGCGGAGAACCAGTAGCGCCATGAAAGCCGTGTCTCACATCACGTCATCCACCACGCCTTGGCCGCTGCGAACCTGGCGCGGCGTGACGTCAAGCTTTGCGGCGCCGCTGATGGGAGTGGGCGGATGGTGGATTAGCCGCCAGCGACGCTGCGGACTGCCGGAGCGATTGTCACAAGGACTCGTGATCGTCCTCTCGGGCATCGAGGGCTGCGGGCCGCTGAGCTGGAATGTTTGCAAAGGCATCGAAGATGGCGGTTTCTCCGGCGCGGTGGTGAATTGGGAATGGACCACCGGCCTTTGGCCGCTCTTTCTCTATCACCTTCGCGGAAAACGCCGCAATCTG
Organism: Pirellulaceae bacterium; assembly: GCA_046595915.1. Classification (GTDB taxonomy): domain Bacteria; phylum Planctomycetota; class Planctomycetia; order Pirellulales; family Pirellulaceae; genus JBKJSI01. The sequence continues at coordinate 1,564 of JBKJSI010000592.1, read as the reverse complement.
CGTGCTGCCAATAAGTTGGCATCGTTCATTTTGCAATACGAACGTGAGTATCCTGGCCGCCCGATTTACATCATTGGCCATAGCGGCGGCGGGGCGATGATTGCGATGACCTTAGAAACGCTGCCGGCGCGAGAGATTGTCTCGGCGGCGATCATGCTCGGACCCGCGCTATCGCATCGCTATGACCTTGCGCCGGCGCTGCGACGCGTACGGAATGGCTTATGGAACCATTGGTCTTATGGTGACGCATTTTTGTGCGCCGCGGGAACACTGACTTGCGGTTGTGTGGATGGCAAACACACGCTTTCGGCAGGATTTCGTGGATTTTCTCCGCCCAGCGACGCCGAGAAACAAAAACTTTATGAGGCGAAGTTAAAGCAGGTTTGCTATTCGCCACGGTTCGCCAAACAGTTTCATTTGGGCGGGCATTTTGGATTGGCGAACCGGGTGTTTGTCGCGGAGACGGTTTGTCCTGTTCTCAGGAATTAGCCACAGATGAACACAGTTCGTAGGTCAGGCTCCCGCCTGACGGAAGCGCAGAGTTGCGTCAGGCGGGAGCCTGACCTACGAATGATGCGGCAACTCGCCACTACGGCTTGATGGCATCAAACGCTTCGTTGCCAATCTTGTATTTCTTCCAGTCCTTATAATCAAAGTGCCACCACTCGAATTCGTAGACTTCGAAGCCCTCCTCTTCCATGGTGTCGCGGAGGAGCTGACGATGCCATCGCTCGCGCGCGGTGCCGCCAGGATAGAGCGGGAAAGAGCGCGGTGAGAACTCGTCGTAGCCGCCAGGCATTTCGACCGGCTTGCCGCTCTCGAGTTCATAGAGCGTGAGGTCGACGGCGCAGCCTCGGTTGTGGCGGGAGCCATTCGCGGGGTTGGCGACGAAGTCATGCATGTCGCTCGGCGTAGCGTCCCAGAACATTTTGGTGACATGCCAAGGGCGGTAGGCGTCGTGGATCAGTAGGCCGTAACCTTTTTCCTTCAACTTTTGGTGGGCGCAGACAACGGCCCCAGCGGCAGCGCGTTGCATGAAGGCTTTGCCCTCTTTGTAGAACGCTGCGCCTGCGAAATTGTTTTCGGTGGCGTAGCGAATGTCGAGCTTGATCGTCGGGTCGAGCGACGTGAGCTCGACGAGATCGCTGGGGAGAAATTCACCGACCTCGACGGGCGGCGTGGCTTTCATCGCCGCTTCCCGCAGCTCCGCGATCGGCTTCACGGGCTTAATTTTGAAGGTTTCGCCATGCTTCGTACCCACTTCGCGGCGGTCGAATTTGACTTCGGCGGCGACGACATGCGTCGCATTGCCATCTTTATCGCGGGCAAACTTGAGAAGTTCGCCGTGATAGAGACCGTAATCGGGAAACGCATAGGTATCGTTATCGAGCTGCGTCAGCGGGTAATAGTCAAACCACTCAATGAGCGCGAAGAGCTGGCCGCGATCTTCGAGGATATAGAGCACGTCATGGTCCCAGCCATATTCGCCGATCAGTCCCCTAAAGTGTGGCTTCGGTTCGGCTGGCGCTTTGGGCTCAGCAACGCGTTTGAGGTTATCGCGGCC
>JBKJSI010000500.1:0-4858 GCA_046595915.1 Pirellulaceae bacterium | reverse complement strand
CCTCATTCGGTCAGCGACCCGTTCGCTCTATGCCGGGCGAGCGTTTCGGCTTATCGGCACTTTGCTTCAAAGCGGCGTGCCGTTGCTCGACGCGGTGCGGCTCTGCCGTGGCTCGGTTCGAAACACGCTCTTTCGCCAATTTTTCGATCGGATTGAGTCCGACGTCGAGACCGGCCAAGGAATAGCAGGCGCCGTCTCCGAAGCGGAATTCGTTCCGCCAGGGGCATCGCAAATGCTGGCCACCGCCGAGCGAACCGGTAAACTCGGTTTCGTCTTAAGTCTGATTGGCGAGCATTTTGAGGATGAAGGAGAACAGCGGCTGAAGCAAATTGTCAGGCTTGCCGAACCGGCGGTCATCGTCTTTTTAGGCGGCATCGTCGGCATGGTGGTTCTGGCCGTGATCCTGCCGCTGCTCGATATCTCCTCGGTGCGCAATTAACCGAGTCTCAAGGAGGTTGATCATGCAAAAGCGACGAATTCTGCCACAAGTGATTGTAGGCGCCGCACTTTTCCTAGCGGGCGTTGTGAGCGCACAAACCTGGTTAGCCGTGCCATCTGCAACCGCCCAGTCGACCCAAACGGCGCCAACGACCCCCAAAGCATTTCTGGCCGCCGATGAACGAACAGAACCAGTGATCCGCGAAATCCTCGTGACGATCAAGAAGATTGATCAACGGTTGGAGAACATTGAGAAAAGTGTGACCGGCGGAAAGAAGACGGCGGAAAGCAGCGAGCCGAGTACTCGCACCCGCTCGAAATAAGAGGAACTCAGGGAGGGGGAGAACATGTTCGGCATTGAACTCGCATCGCGACCTCGAACATCGACCTCTCCCGCTCGCGGCGCGCTCTTGGGTCTCGATATTGGCACGTACAGCATCAAGGCTTGTCGTCTTGCGCCAAGTAAGCAAGGTGCGCGGCTAGAGCAAGTGCGAGTCACTCCTTACACTCACCCACTTTCGGCAAGTGATTTCGAAGGCAGTTTCCAACGAATCGGCACCGCTCTCCATGACGGGCGCATTTCCGGCTCACGCTGGCGACCAATTCCAATCGCCTGTACGCTGCCAGCCTGCATGACGCAAATGCGGCTTTTGGATGCGCCTGCGGAAAGTGATGTCGACCAAGAAACACTGATCCTTCGCGAATTGGCAGCGGAGGATAATGACCGCGGCGAAGCGTGGCTGGGTGATTACTGGCCCATCGAGTCAACTTCCAGCGAGGAAGGCGATTCACCGATTGGAATCGTTGGCGCTCGTCGCGACTGGGTAGAACGACTTATTACCTGCCTCGAACAGCATGGCCTCGAGCCGCGAGTCATGGATGGGGCGCCCTTCGCGATCGCCCGAGCGATGCGTCGCGATCGTAAGGATGGGGAATTTCAAGCGGCGCTTGATATTGGCTACGAAGGGGCCCTCTTTGTTTTCATGTGGCGTGGATTACCCACCTATTTTCGCGTTTTGCGCGGCTGCGGCATGCGCAGCGTTGTGGAAGCGATTCAAAATGGCCTCAGTATCGACGAGCGTGAATCGCACCAGTTTTTGAAAGCCTGCTCGCAAGCTTCACGCCGCCCCTCGGCAAGTTCGAAAACAATGCTCACAACGCTGCGAGATCTCGCGGCGATGCCGCTTCGTCGATTGCAAAACGAAATAGCGCGAACGCTCGATTTCTCGCGACGGCAGGGAAACGGCGGCGATCTCAAACGGATTACTCTGCTCGGCGGCGGCGCACTTCTGCCAGGCATCACTCCGCTCTTAGAGAGTTGGACCGACCTGGAGTTTCGCATTTGGACGCTCCCTCTCGATCCTCTTAGCGCAGCACATGACGATTCGCTTCCATTGCTCGCCCAAGCGATGGCTTTGGCCGAGATTGCGAGTGCCGAATGATGGAACATCTCAACATACTTCCGTACCAATATCGGCAACGCGGGCTACTCCGCAGGCGTAGAAATCTCTGGTCGATTGTCTGGGTCGTTGCGGCGATTGTGACCATCTGCGTCTATGGCGTTTGCTACGCCGCCATGAAGAATCAGCGCGATGAGATGTTGCAACTGGAGGCGGCTTGCGGTCCACTGCGCACGTTGGAAGCCGATGCACAGTCGATCGCAAAAAAACTTGCGGAGCTAGGCGGCAGAAAATCGCTGCTGGCGAAACTCGATCGCGGTGAACAGCCGGTACAGCTAGTGGGGCTACTTGCCGATGCCGTGCGAAGAGTCAATCAAGGAGTCGTCATCAACGATTTGCTGGTTGAGCCATTTCGGGTCGAAGAAGCGTACGTAGAAAAAGATGCGCAAGGTCAAGAGAAGAAGCTCACAAGGCAGCTTGATCGCTTTCGCCTACGGCTTTCCGCTTTCGGTTCCGACGACTTGGCCGTCGCCCATTTCGTTTCTGTGTTAAAGGACTCTGCTGTTTTTGAGAATGTCACACTGATCTCGAGCAGCGAGCAAACGCAACGAGCCAACCTGCGCGAGTTCATCGTCGAATGTGTCTTTGAATAACAAAGCAAGGTTTTAGCCATGTACTCCGCCAACGCCGCTAGCAAGCTTAATCGACTTGGGCTTTTGCTCCATGCGGGCGGGCTATTGATAACGCTTGGCGCCGTCGCCGGATCGGGACTCTGCGCCTATCGGCTTCTATCGCGCGAATGGTCAGAGATCAACCGAAAATCGACGGAAGCACAGGCCTACCTGGCAACCGCGCCGACGATCCGCGAGCTCCACGCCGATGCGGTGAAGCGGTTAAGGCAAGAAGAAGTCCGGCTCGAATCGCTGCTCGCTCGAATTCCTACGACGCCACAGGAATCGGAGTTTCTTGCCGAGCTAACCCGCCTCGCCCGCGATGCACAACTTAAGATCAGTGACTTCAAACCCGCAGAGATGCAAGGTTCCGATTCCCATGCTGCAGTTGAAATCGCTCTCCGAACGGAGGCGTCGTACGAAGGTCTCTGCCGCTTTCTCGATGGTCTTAGCAGCCTGCCAAGACTTTGCCACGTCAAGCGACTGAACCTCAAAGCGCCAGACGCATCGCAGTCGACCTATCCCGTCGATATGACGCTGCAAATCTTCTTCCTTTCCACCACCGAGAAACGTGCTTAGGAGCGAAGTTGCAATGAGCACATCCAGTGACGGAAGAGCGAAAAAAAACTGGCTCAAACTAGCTATTGTTCCGCCACTGTTGGGCGTGCTCGGCTACGTCGTCTGGAGCAATCAACCCCAATCCCAGGTCACACCAGCGGTCGATCTTCAGTTGGCTCCTGCCGTAACTTCCATCACCGCGACAACTCCGACGGAAAAATCCGCCGCGCCGGAATCTCGAAAACAGAAGCGAGTCGCCTGGCCCAAGTTTACAACCGACCAGATATTGGCCACCAATCCATTTCGTGGCTCGACGGAAATGCGTGCAGCCCTAAAGCCCCCTGTCGAACCGACCACCGTCGCGAGCGCGAACAGCAAATCGATTGGGGATGAAGAGGCAGTCATTCCCATCGATCCTTGGTCAGACCTCGTCGACTCGTTCAAAGAGGAATCGATTGGCGTCTATATCGAGACCTCCATGGGGCCAGCTGTAAGGATTGGTTCGCGACTGCTGCACGTCGGCGATGAGATCGGCGGTCGTTATCGGATCACCGAGATTCGCCAAGATGGATTGGTAGTGGAAGCAGCGCCAGCATCGAATTAGCTGGCAAATAGAGCTTGCTGTTAAATTTTGACGATTACGCGAACCTTGCCGAAAGAGGTGAGGTTGCCGGGCCGATAAAGTCCGCCAGCGAAAGCCGGTTCGTATTTTGATTGAGACTGTGCGGACCTCCGCATTGTCTCGCCGGCTTTCGCAATCGCCGAACCTTCGGCGACGCATTACTCGCAGCAGCGAGACGGATTCAAGGATGAACCCCGGCGGCAAAGGCAAAATCGCGATCGCTCTGATGCTAGCGATCCATTGCGCGCCGTGGTCCATCGCGCAAGAGTCGCCATTGCGCCAGTCAACGAGCCCCGGACTGCGACGTTTAGCGCCAAACGAAAAGCCTAAAATCAACGCTCGCACTGCTGAAGTAGCCGGCCCCGCCAAGCCCAATCTGAAGCAATGGTCCCAAAAGCAGCCAGCACAAAAGCAGTCCGCACAAAAAGCGAGTGCGACAACGTCATCTCGTAAGCCGAGCGCACCAGCCCGATCCAGCACGAGTACACGAGCCCCGAGCGAAGCATCGAACATTCGCAAAGTCTCCGCCCAAGAGTCAGCGGCGCCGGAAGACGAAAAGACGAACAATCGTCGGCAAAATGACCAGCCTCCCCCAGCAGATGCCGAAGACGAAGGGGCTGCCCCACGGACCGCGCCAACGCGAGTAAATCCTGGCCCTGAATTGCTCCCTTCGCCAAATCAAAAAGCCAATGAACGCCTATTACAATTTGACCATCGCCGTCCGGCCGAACTCTCGGTCAACATGGATGGAGAGCTAATCACGCTAAACGCCCGCGGCGCTCCGCTCTCCGAAGTTGTTGAAGCAATTGCCGAGCAACATGGCCTCAACATGGTCGCAGGCGCAGAAGTGGCTGGCGCCATCACGGTCTCGCTCAAGCGAGTTTCCTTGCAGGAGGCGTTGCGGGCTGTTCTTCTCGTGAACGGTTACACCTGGCATCAGGATGGCAACATTTTGATTGTCAGTGATCTTTCAGAAACTTCGCGAACACCCAATGCCCAGCGAGGCGCCTTGGTGCGGGTCTTCGCCCTTAACTTCGTCGCCGCAGATGATATCGACAAAGTCGTGCAAGGCCTATTATCGCCGGTAGGCAAGACTTTTATCACCGCATCTCAGTCATCCGACAAACGCAAGACGCGAGAAGAACTCGTCGTTCAAGATTTGCCTGAAT
>JBKJSI010000481.1:0-5600 GCA_046595915.1 Pirellulaceae bacterium | reverse complement strand
TTTTAACTGCGAGCGAAATTGGGAATTATTACCGCGCGCACTTATCTCTGAGCTAACTTTCATTTGAGGCTTGCGCCTTGTCGCGCCTCCATTCACGAATTACCGCTTTGAATTTAGGAAACTCGCATGTCCGACTATGCTGCTGACCTTGTCGCCATGTTCGCGCAACATTGGCCTGTATGGTGCGTCACGATCACCTTGATCGTCGCCGCTGTGATTGATGGCTACGAGCTGAAGGTGCCGAATTGGATCACCTTCCCGATGATCGCCGCGGGCTGGGTTTATAGCGCGACGCTTTCGGGCATGCCTTGGTATGAAGGGCTCGCTTGGAGCCTCTTTGGCACTGGTGTTGGCCTGGCCCTGTTGATGCCGGCTTACTCGATAGGCGGTATGGGGGCGGGCGATGTGAAGCTGCTCGCGGGCATCGGCGCCTGGGTGCATGGGGAACATACTTTTTATGCATTTTGCGTGTCGGCAATCATCGGCGCGGTGCTAGCGGTGCTGATGGTGGTGGTGCAGAAGCGCTGGGCGAAGCATTACCAGCAGTTCTTCTCGATCGCGCAAGAGATCGCGACGGTGAAGAATCCTGAGAAGCTCGCGGTGATCGCGGCCGAGCGGAAGCCTCGCATGATGCTGCTGCCTTATGGCATTCCGATTGCGATTGGGACGATCGGTTACTTCGCTTACCAAGGCATGCTGGTCTAAGCCGAAACGCGGCTAAATCGAGCATGTGAAAATAGATAAAGATCGTGACCTGGGTTAGCAGGGAAGACCATTCCGGTTTTCCGGTTGAAGATCGTGAAACCTTGACGGTTGTACCGAAAGTAACGAGGGGCGCGACGGCTTTGTGGCTGTCGCCCTTCGTCTTTTCACCAAATCGCTAAGGAATGGTCTTTCTGGGTTCTACGTAACTCGTCCAAGTCGGCGGCTTTTTTGGTGCGGTTGTAGCGATTGTCGTTGACCCGCCGAATGATGCCGGTTTTGGCGCAACGGTCGCCGTTGCGGCAAGCATGCGTTTACATCAAGTCAGAGGGCCTTCCGCGCCAATTATTCATTGCGGAGGGATCATTCCGACTGAAGCGAACATGCTTCGCGAATCGGTCGAACGAATACCTCCGTCTGTCGGGGATTCACGGCGAAGGCTTAGGCTGACGCTTTGAACGCACTCGAAGACACTCACGGCGAAGAAGGGTGATGCCATGCGCGGCAAATCGATGATGTTGATCCTGGTGGCGATCGGATGCGGCCTTGTCGCGTCGGTCGGCATCAGCCAGGTAATGGAACAAAGCAGTAAAGGCGGCTCTCGCGAGGAGACCGTGCCAATTCTGGTTGCGCTGGCGGATATCGATATCAACGACAAGCTCGATTCGAAGAATGTCGGTCTCGAGCAGTGGCCAAAGAATCGCGTGCCCGGCGGCGCGTTTCAGGACATCGAGAAAGTCAAAGACCAGTATGCTTCCTCTCGCATGACCAAAGGTGAAGCGATTCTGCCGATCCGCATCATCGATGACATTAACGGCGGTATTTCATCTCGAATCCCCTCCGGGTTCCGCGCGGTGACGATTCGGGCCGACGAAGAAGTTCGCGACTCCAATTTGCTTGGTCCTGGCGACAAGGTCGACGTTTTGTTCCGTCCCACGCACATGAGCTGGAAGGGAACTCACGCCGTCAAGTCGTTGCTTCGAAATGTTCGCGTCGGCGCCCTCAACGCGGTGATGGAGCGCAGCTCGGATGGGGCAGATGAGAAAGCTACGGCGAAAACGGTCACGCTTTACATCAAGCAGGAGCAAGTGTCCCTTATTGAGTCCGCCCGATCGCTTGGCGAACTCAAACTCGTACTTCGTGCAACCGGCGAACCTGGTGAGTCGGATCAAATTGGCGATGTCACGATGGCGGAACTTGAAAACCGCGGTGAACAAGCCCCCTCGACGGCCCAACCGATCGCAACCCTGCTCAATCCAACCGTGACTGAACCGAAGGTTAACGAAGTCAATTCACAGGAGCAGCACAAAAAATTCACCACCTACATTTGGGGCTCGAGCGGCGTCACGATAGTGCAGTCGGATGATTCCGGCGCACTGCCGACGGTGACTCCGGGCGCGGCTCCGATTGGCGGCGGCGGTGGTTCGACTGCAGCCGGTGGATGGCCTCCAACTACTCCAAGCCTTCCTGACCCCAATGCGGGTCAGGCGGGTTCCCAATAAATTCCCGTTGGTAGTCCCAGGACGTCAGAGCAAGGCACGGAAGCAAGGGCACGAAGCCCCGTTTCAAAGGATCGCACGGATGTCGAAAATTCGAAAATGGACGGCCGGATTACTGGCGGCACTTGCTCTCAGCGGCCAAGGGGCCCTGAGTATCGCACAACAACCTGGGCGAGCGGCTCGGGCTGTGGCGCCGCGGAACGGTCCCGTTTTTGAGGTCGTCGGCGAAGAGCAAAAACTCGACATGGTCATCGACTCGACGCGCATTCTGCGTTTTGGCTTCGATGTCGAGAATATCATCGTCTCGAATGAGCGGATCATCTCGATCCAAGCGATGGACGCACGTCAGTACTTTGTCGCCGCCTCCACTGCGGGCATTTCGACCTTAAGTGCTACGGATCCCAAGTCGGGACAGACGCACCAAGTGACGATTCATGTTCAGGCCGATGTGCGCGAATTGCAAGAGAAGCTCAATGAGCTGTTTCCGGACGCTTCGCTGAAAGTTTCCGCGATGCGAACCGGCGTGGCGGTGACGGGATTTGCCCCCAATGGGGAGATGATTACGCAGATCATCAACATCGCGCGGGGCTTCCATGATCCGATCTTCAACCTGATCAATGTGGGCGGGGCGCAACAGGTCGCGCTCCAAGTTCAGGTGTTGGAAGTGTCTCGAACCAAGATCAATGACTTGGGCTTCGACTTTGCTGGCGCCAATGGAAGCAGCTTTTACTCCAATGGCGTGGGTGGACTGCTATCGAACGTGACGGCAGCGGCGGGTGGTGTGCCGGCGGCGGCGGGCGCGGCGACGGCTCGGTTTGGCATTGTCTCGGGCGATAACGCGTTCTTTGGATTCATCCAAGCCTTGAAGCGCATGCAGTGCGCCAAGTTAATGGCAGAGCCGACGCTGACGACCACGAGCGGTGTGCCCGCGGTTTTCAACAATGGTGGTGAGTTCCCGATCCTTGTGCCGCAGAGCCTTGGTACAAGCACCGTGCAATATCGTGAATTTGGTACGCGAGTCGATTTCGTGCCGATTGTCCAAGCGGATGGGCAGATTCAGCTCAACGTTCGTCCATATATTACTGAACGTGACGAAGCGAACGCGATCACGCTCGCTGGCGCCACGATTCCCGCATTGCGATCACGCTGGGCGGAAACGACCGTCACAATGGCCTCGGGACAAACCTTGGCGATTGCGGGACTCACGTTTCAGCGCTCGGAAGGTTCGAATCAAGGAACTCCGGTGCTGGGGGATATTCCTTGGGTTGGGGCCGCATTTCGCCGCACCCGTCAAACGTACAATGAAATTGAACTATTGATTCTCGTTACGCCGCACTTTGTTGAAGCGGCGGACGAGGGAGAAATTACGGGCGGCCCGGGCCTCAACACCCGTCTGCCAACCGATTACGAACTGCATGTTCTCGGTCATGTTGAAGTGCCGATCGACCATCCGATCAATGGTCGCACGAATTGTGATGAAAACTGCGCGGCGCCAACAGGACCAACTCAATACGATTCTTCCGATGTGCCGGTAGGCCAGGGACTTGCTCCGCATGCCATGCGAGGCGGCGGACTGACGACGAAGAGCGGTCAATACGTGCCCGCTGCGCCGGCGCCAGCGAACGGAGGAGCGCCAGTTCGGCTACGCAATGCTTCGTCGCAGCAATCGGCGGTGCGAGCGGGGGGCAAGAATGGTCGCAATCTTGCGCCGGTCAAATCGGCGAAGGGCCTGATCGGTCCCAGTGGCTATGAGCCCCTGAAGTAAGGAACCGCTGGGATAAGCAATATCAGCGGCTCAAACCTCTCACGAGAGTTAGCGAGAAAAGATCTATGAGTAACGTCCTTCGCGTGGCGATTGTCGATCCAAGTGACAACACGCGCGCCTCGCTGAAAAACCTTTTGCTTGGCATGGACTCGATTTGGCTTGAGGCGGAGTGCTCTCGGTACGAATTTTTTACGGACGTTATTTCGCAGACGACGCCCGATATTGGCATTGTGGTGATGGATCAAGGGCCGCAAAAAGCCCTGGCGATGATCACCGAAATCAATCGTAGTCGACCTGAGTGCTCGATCCTCGTGATCAGCACATCCACCGATAGCCAGCTGATCTTGCAGGCGATGCGAGCAGGCGTCAAAGAGTTTTTGACCCAGCCGGTGCGAACCGAAGATTTGGTTTCGGCGATCGATCGGATTGCCGAGTCTCGCTTTGGCCGGGGGGATAGCAAGTCGCGCGGTTGCCAAGTGATTTCCATTTGCGGTGCGACGGGCGGCGTCGGCTCCACGAGCATCGCGGTCAACTTAGGCTGCATCATCGCGCAAGATCAAACCAATTCGGTTTGCCTCGTCGATCTCGATCTGGCACTCGGTGACGCGGATGTTTTCCTGGACACGATTCCCGAATACACAATCGCGGATGTGGCGCAGAACATCGCACGACTCGACTTCGGGCTTCTCAAGCGATCGCTCACGAAGCATGCTTCGGGGCTCTATTTGTTGCCTCGGCCCGTGCAATTGCAGGACTCGGCGGATATTACGCCTGACGATGTGCAGCGCATGATGGGTCTGCTCAAGGCGACCTTTACGCACGTTATTATTGACAACTCGAAGTCGTTCACGTCGCTCGATTTTGTGGCGATGCAAATGGCCAACGTGGTGCTGATGGTCACTCAACTCGATCTGCCCTGTCTTCGCAATGTGGTGCGGCTATTGTCCTCCTTTCAGCAACACGATGGGCTCAAGGATAAAGTCAAAATCCTGGTCAATCGCGTGGGCATCGACAGTGGCCATATCAGCCTGAAAAAGGCGCAAGAAACCTTTGGGCAGGATATCTATTGGCAGTTGCCGAACGACTACCGAGTGATGGTGGATGTGCGGAACAACGGCGTGCCTCTCATTGAACAAGCGCCGCGCGCGGGCCTAACACAATCGATTGTTGGTCTGTCGAACGCCCTCAAGGGCGGCGATGCGCCTGCGCAAGGGACGGCAAAATCAGCTGCGGGCCTTGGCAAATGGCTGGGCATTTGGCCAGTGAAAGGGAAAGCGGGTGCACCGCCAAAACCAGCAGGAAAGTCTTAGGGGCTTTTGCAATCTCTCGCGTATTTGAATGTCGTTAAGAGGAAAATGACTCTCTGGTCGCCAAGCGATTAAAAATTGGCGCACCTGCTCGCGACGACTGGTGTCCTAAAAAGGGACATCCGCCCCCTGATGAAATGCGGGACTTGGCTTACAATTTGCGGTTTGGAGCTAAGCGGATTCGTTCGGCGGCCAGAGGCGTCAAGGAAACTCGCGGTACTTAAGGGCCTGTAGCTCAGTCGGTTAGAGCAGGGGACTCATAATTGGCTCACGCACCTCGCGAGTATGACGCGGAAATCGCCGCTAATCGCTTGTTTTTAAGCAAGA
>JBKJSI010000434.1:0-11245 GCA_046595915.1 Pirellulaceae bacterium | reverse complement strand
GATGGCAAGCTTGATCTATGTGAACGAAGACAATCGCCGCGGCTACAAGGTCAGCTTCTATGGCAACGACAAGAAGAAACGCACATTTTGGATTGGGGATTGGTCGAAGACCGAGGCGGCGCAATTCAAGCTGATCATCGAAAAGCTGATTAGGGCTCGCGCTGGCCGCTCAGCGCCTGACAAGAAAACCGCAGATTACCTTGCCGAATTGGATGACAAACATATCAAACGCCTTGTGCAAGCTGGCCTACTTGACCCCATCGCGGAGGATGCCAATGGGCCTAAGTCGTTGGGCGAGCTTCTGAAAGAGTATCAAGAGACACGAACCAGCCTAGCGCGCCGAACCAAGCTGGCCTTGGGGCAGGCCGTGGATTACCTGAAACGCCACTTTGGAGAGGCGCGAAAGCTATCTGATTTCACGGTCATTGACGGGTTGAGGTTCCGTGAATGGTGTCTTTCCGAGGGCCGAAAGATCGGGCGGGCTGGGCATGGCGCCGGACTAGCGGAGGCGACGGTCAGGAAATACTGCCAGCGGGCAAGGCAGATTTTTGATTATGCCGTCAAGCGCCGCGCCTTCACTGGCGAGAACCCCTTTTCCAGCGTTCCCACTTCGTCAGTCGAGAATTCTGAACGAAACTTCTTTGTTGCCCAAAAGGTCGCCGTCAGAGCGATCGAGAAAGCCTCCAACGCCCAATGGCGAGCTTTAATTGCATTGAGCCGGTTCGGGGGCCTGCGTGTTCCTAGCGAGCTCTCAACGCTTCGCTGGAACGACGTCGACCTTGCGAATCGACGGATGACCATTCGAGCGCCAAAGACGGGGACTAGGGTTTGCCCGATCTTCCCGGAATTGCTGCCCTATCTCGAGGACTTAGTGACCCTCGTGCAGCCAGGCATTGATACGCCACTTTCGGCCAGGGTGATCCCCTTTGTCGATTCACCTGAAAAGAACCTTAGATCCGAATTCCTGAGGATTCTCGACAAAGCTGGTATCACTCCGTGGGAGCGGATCTTTCACAATTTACGCGCCAGCAGGGAAACAGAGCTCCTAGCGGCGTTTCCCGCCAAGGACGTCTGCGATTGGATGGGAAACAGCGCAGCGGTGGCGATGAAGCATTATGCGATGTCGATGAGCGAGTCTTTTGAACGGGCAACCGGACTCAACAGCGCCGGTTGTTCTGCCGGTTGTTCTACAACCGATGTTAATGGCGCTAAGACAGCTAACGAGCCAAAGAGTCCAGATGCAGAAAACGCCGAGAAATGCACACTCATTGCCAACAGTTACCAGTCATTAACACTTAACCAGTACTCCCTAGAGGGCTCGAACCTCTAACCTTCGGCTTCGGAGGCCAACGCTCTATCCAATTGAGCTAAGGGAGCAAAAATGTCAGTGAACCCTCGAATTGTACTATCTCTCCCCCCTGCGCGAAATCCACGCCTTCCTCCGCATCGCGCTATTCAGCGAATTTTCGCGACTGCATCCAATTCTTCCTCGAAAGAGTCGCCAAAATGCGACTGACCGCTAGAGTCCGAACGATTCGCGCCGCCGCAGCTCAGCTGAATTTCGCGATCAAACCGGAGCGATAAGACGTGTGACGCGGGAGTTTCGCGCACGCGCTTGGCGACAACCTGCTCGATGGGGGGGTACGATTATGGAATTGAGCCGAAATCAGTTTTTCATGGTCGGATTGGTCGTGCTTAGCCTCGGCCTGCACCTTCGCTATGTGGATTCATTCGTTCTCAACGAACGGACCACCAAGTTCTTCTCCAAATCACTCAGTTCCGAAGGCGAAACGGCGGGATCGAATTTTCAATCCCTCATGGCGACGAACGGTCCATCCCAATTGCGGACAGTGAATCCGCCCCGCTGGCTCGGGTGGTCGCTGCTCTCCGTGGGCGCCGTCATGGTTCTCTACAGCCTCGTGATGCAAAAGCCAGGCTCAAGCCTGGCAACGGCCTAGCTATTGTTTGCACTCTCCTCGATTCGGATTCTTACGGATGACCAATCGTTGTCGCCAGCTGGGGATATTTCGCGCACGCGGCTGGGGAATCTTTCTAATTTTGGTCTGCTTGGCTTGGGCAGGAATCGCCCAAGAAGGCCGTTCGCCCCTGGTTGCCAGATCGACTAAAGAAAAATCGAAATTGCGCGAAGGTTCCAAGATCACTGATCGAGCGGGAAAATTCTCGCAACAGTTGGAACGTTATCATTTTGAGCTGCTGGACGCCGAAGGCGGATCTTTTACGCTGCTGGAGAACCAATTGCTCGAAAGAGTCTCTTCGGCTACTTCAAACCAAGATGAAAATGCCATTTGGTCGGTGACCGGCGTGATCACTGAATATAACGGCAACCGATTCCTGCTCTTGGAAAGGGCCGTTCTGAAACCTCGGAAGAGCTCCTAGGCGCATAAATAATGACAGTGATCGACGTAGTTCGCGGCTCCGCTTGGCTGGTAGTCGCATGTTATGTCCTGTCGCTCGTCCTTGAGATTAGACGAACTCGCCCGCAAATCGCGAAAGCCGTTTGGGCAATAGGGGCAGTGGTCCTTTTCGCACATATCCTTTGGACGCTGCTGGCCGTCCATCATGGCCGCCTGCACGAGGCTTTTGAGCATACCGCCGACCAAACGGAACGAGTGATCGGCGTGAGAATTGGCGCCGGGCTTTACGTCAACTTTGCGATGCTATTGATCTGGGCGGGCGACGCCATTGCTTGGGTCACGGTTCCATCATGGAACCAGATTCGCCAGAAACTCGTCATTTCGCTGCATGCGGTCTTCGCTTTTCTCTTTTTCAATGCCACGGTCGTCTTTGGCACGACTCCGGCGCGATGGCTGGGAATTGTGGCCATCGCAATCATTGTCGGCGCTTGGCTAACGAAGCCAAGCCAAGCGCCGAAGTCCGATAGCCTTGTCGACTAAACCCGCATATCGCAGCTAAGCCCGCCCGCAGCGGGAACATAACAGGCGCGAGCATAGTCCATCACCATTCGGTGCGAGCTAAACCGCCACGCCAAGCTGCTAATCGAGTTCATCATCATCTTGATCCACGTTCGCGGCAGACCATCGACGTCCCGATCGTAGAACGTCGGAATAACGTTCTGGCTCAAGACATCGTGGAGCGACTCGCTATCGCGCCGATCGGTGATTTCGTCTGAAACATGGCTTGTTCCGCTGCCAATCGCAAAACCATTTGCGCCGTCATAAGCTTCCGCCCACCAACCATCGAGCACGGATAAGTTGAGGCCGCCATTGAGGACGACTTTCATACCGCTCGTGCCCGAGGCTTCGAGAGGTCGCCTCGGATTGTTGAGCCACACATCGACACCTTGCACCATGTGTCGGCAAACGTTGATGTCATAGTCTTCGATGAACGCAACTTTGCCGGCAAATCGCTTGTCATGCCGCACGTTGGCGACATTCTGGATAAATCGCTTGCCCGGCTCATCTTTGGGATGTGCCTTGCCCGCGAAAATCAGCTGAATCGGGCGATCAGGATCGTTGACCATTTTCGCCAAACGATCGATGTCATCGAACAAGAGCGTCGCTCGCTTATACGTTGCAAAGCGCCGACCAAATCCAATCGTGAGCACATTCGGGTCGAGCACATTGCGGGCCAATTCTACGGCCTCATCGCTCTCGCCTCGACGTCGGCATTGGCGGCTCAAGCGGCGTCGCACGAACGAGATCAATTGATTCTTCATCGCATGATGCGTTTCCCACAACTCGCCTGGATCGACGTTGTGGATGAATTGCCATACCTCTGGCTCACCCATGCGGTAAATCCACCGCGCCGGAAAATGGCTGTCAAATAGCTTCGACATTTGCCAAGCGAGCCAACTCGGCACATGCACGCCGTTGGTGATGTGACCAATGGGGATTTCTTCTTCGACGCGCCAGGGCCAGAGGTGCGCCCACATGCGGCGAGAAACACGACCATGCAATGCACTAACCGCATTCGCTCGGCGCGAAACCTTCAGCGCCAAAACCGTCATGCAAAAGCTTTCGCTATGGTTTTGCGGCTCAACTCGGCCCAAACCTAATAGCTGCTCAAAAGAAATACCCAGTTGATCGCGCAGAGGGCCGAGATGCTCTTCAATCATCGCAGGATCAAATCGATCATGTCCCGCAGGAACCGGCGTATGCGTCGTAAAGCAAGTATGCGATGCCACTTCCCGCAATGCGTCATCAAACGACATCCCATCATCTCGCATCCGCTCGCGCATCACTTCAAGCGGCGCGAATGCACTATGTCCTTCATTCAAGTGGTACACACCCGGTCGAATGCCCAATGCTTTCAGCGCACGAACACCGCCAACCCCTAGCACCAGTTCCTGACGAATACGGGTGCGAATATCGCCGCCATAAAGCCGGCTAGTCAGTTCGCGATCCTCAGGTCGATTGCCTTCAACATCGCAGTCGAGCAAATACATTCGCACGCGCCCAATCTGCATCTTCCAGACTTTGGCGAAGACATTGCCCGAGCGAGTTTCCACGCAAACGGTAATCTGATCGCCATTGGCGCCAATCGCTGGCTCCATCGGCAAATTCTCGACCTTCGTATCGAGATACTCTTCCACCTGAAAACCATTTTCATCAAGCCGCTGCTTGAAATAGCCCTGATCGTAAAACAGGCCCACCGCGACCAGCGGAATGGCGAGACCACTCGCGCTCTTCACATGGTCGCCCGCGAGCACGCCGAGGCCGCCCGAGTAAATCGGAATCGATTCATGAATACCAAACTCGGCCGAAAAATAAGCAACTGGCTTGCCACCCAAAACGCCCGCATGGGTCGCAGCCCAAGTCTGCGTATTGGCCATGTACTCTTTGAGGCGGCGATAGGCATAGTTGATGCGACTATGCAGTACCATTTCCGACGCTCGCACCGCGAGCCGCTCAGGCGTGAATTCCCGCAGCAGCGCAATCGGGCTATGGTCAAGTTGTCGCCAGCGAATCGGATCCAAATCGCGAAAGAGGCTGATCACTTCCGGGTGCCATGTCCACCAAAGGTTGCGCGCCAGCGCCATGCACTTGTCGTAAACCACCTGCGCGGCCTGTTCGCCCACGGTCGCGCCTGCGAACTCGTTAAGGCTTCCTTCCGACCCAAGCTGTAATGCGTCTTCCGATATCTTCGAAGGTATATCCATGGATTTTGTGGGGTTCATGGGTTTGCGAGTCCAGTTGCCGATTCGTCGTAGCGGCGATCTTCACACCCAACCACCCTCCTAACTGCTAGGATGGCGGAGGGCAGCGGCTGTATGGTACCGATGGAAGTGCTGGCATTGGAAGGCGAAATCACCCCAACTTTTTTGCCGCCAACCATTTCCGTCGCAAGTTGAATGGCAACGCAAAACTTAAGATAGGTAAGCTAGGGAGCCTGGAGTAAATGCCTGAGCCCAAAACCAACTTCGTCGACATCGTTTGGCATGGAGCAAGCGTCACCCGCGAGGCCAAGCAACAACTCTTCGGCCAACGCGGGTGCGTAGTCTGGTTCACCGGCCTCTCCGGCTCTGGCAAAAGCACCATCGCAAATCTCGTCGAAAAACGACTTTTCGAGCGTGGCGTCCACACCTTTCTTTTGGATGGCGACAATGTTCGCCACGGCCTAACCGCCCCACCGGCGCTCCTGGCCGAATATGGGGACGCCTTCGCCACCCGCTTCGGCCTCGGCTTCTCCGAAGATGACCGAAAAGAGAATCTACGCAGAGTAGGCGCTGTGGCGGAACTGTTATGTTCCGCCAGCCTAGTGACGCTTACCGCATTCGTCAGCCCTTATCGAGCCGATCGCGACCGGATTCGGCAGCTAATCGAGCGAACCGGCAAGCCAGGCGACTTCATCGAAGTCTACGTCAACGCGAGCCTCGCCACTTGCGAATCGCGCGATCCCAAAGGGCTCTACAAGAAGGCACGCCGTGGCGAGATTCGCGGGTTCACCGGAATCGACGATCCCTACGAAGCGCCCACTTCGCCGGAGCTCGTGCTCGATAGTGACAACAAGTCGGCCCCCTCGTTAGCGGAGGAAGTGGTCGAGTACTTAGCCGCAGCGCGCCTCTTCGGCCTTTCTGACACATCGTCCGCACAACAAAAATAGCCAAAAATAACGCCCGTTTTGGCTTGCAATGGCGGGCCGATTCGGAAACATTGGTGGAATCGCAAGCGATGCTTGCGAAGCAAGTCACTGGCTTCAATCCCGTTTGAGGCCATCGCACTCACCCCTCACGCGATTGCCGAGATTCGCGAAAGCGATTTTTCGGCCGACGACAAGCCAAGAATGGCGATGTCGGATCGCAACAAGTTCGGAGGCCCCGGGTATGGCGACAGTTCTCGAATGCGAAGTTCAGCGGCGCGCCCAATTCGCGCTTCGCAGCAGCCCGATCCACGCGCTGCGTGAGATCCAAGTCGAGCGCGAAGGGGAGCGACTCATCCTCTCGGGAACGGTCGAGACTTTCTATCACAAGCAACTCGCGCAAGAAGCACTCCGCGGCATGGCGCCGGGACTGCGGCTCATCAATGAAGTCATTGTCGACGGCTAACGGTTTGCTTTCTTCAAGGCGATAGCTTTTGCTATGCCGCCTTCCGCTTCATTTCATTGCTCGGCGCTTCCGAGTTTGGCGCTTCTGAATTCTTGGCCCGCTCGTTTTCAAGGCTGATCGCCCAAAGCTTGGCGTCCTTGAGAAATGCGTAGTACGCGCCCACGCCGCAAACGACTAAGCCCGCGAATCCATCTAAGAAGCCAAGTCGCAGCAGATAAAGCTGCGCGAAACGAAGCGGCCCATAACACAAAACCCGCAGAAATGAAGGCTTTTTCCCCTTTCGGCGGCGATCCGCCGCCATCTTCGTGCTGTAGTCATTCTGCTTGGCGCAAAAATGTTCGAGGTTGCACGTCGTATAGTGATCGAGCTTTCCCTTCAGCGAGCCAATCTTGCCGGACGGCGTCACCAAAAATTCGTGAACACTTCGTCCCTCTTCATAGTGACATGCATCCCGCCGAAAGAGCCGCCGGACTTTGTCATTCTGATAACCGCTAAACCGAATCCGCTGCCCCAAGAAAAAAGTCGTGCGGCGAATGTCATAAGAATCACACTGCGGCGCACCCGCCAACAGCAATTGGATTTCCTTCGCCAGTTCCGGCGTGATCCGCTCATCCGCATCAAGCACCAGCACCCACTCAGAGCGCGCCTGCGGAATCGCCCAATTCTTGAAGTCCGAGAAGTTCACATGTTTTCGTTCAATGATCCGGCAACCGCCTTCGGCGCGAACGAGATCAAGCGTGTCATCGGTCGACAGCGAATCGGCAACGAGCACCTCATCGGCGATAAGCTTTGCCGATCGAATGCAGTCGACGATATTGGCGCGTTCGTTTTTGCACGGAATAAGAACGGTAAGTTTTCCAGCCACGCGCACTATCTCCCATGCGAAACTTCGCGGGCGCGATGATACCGAGCCTCGCGAATGGGAGCCAAGTGCAAGTGCCGGAGTGCTAGCACCGCGATTCCAAGATCGCACCGCACCGCTTCAGGTGGGGAATGTGATGCGGATCAATCTGCGCGTCGCGGAGATCTACCAGATAAAAGTCCGTCTGGCCGAGGATTGCCCCACGCAAATCGGCGCCTCGCAAGTTTGCCTTTCGAATTTCCTCTGGTGATTTGAAAGGCTGATCATCAAAGTCGTCGGTGTAGAAACCGGTTCGAGTTCCATGACTCGGGTACGGACTATCCACTAGTCCACAGCGAGTCGATCCAAAATGGAAAGTCACCTGAGACAAGTTGGCGCCGCGCAAATCGGCCCTTTCCCAGTCAACTTCGCCGAGCGCCGCGTGTTGCAAGTTGGCGCCTTGAAAACTCGCGTTTCTGAGTACGCTCCCGGTGAACCAGGCGTTTTTCAAATCAGATTTATCGAAATCGATGCCGGCAGCGCGGACGTTCTCGAAGTTGCACCGATGCATTGCGCAATCCTGAAAACTCGCCCCGTCGAGTTTCGCCGTGGTCAAGTCACACTGATTCAGCGAGCATTGCTTGAAGAGAGCGTTTTCCAAATTCGCCTCCGAAAAGATCGCATTGGTAAGCGCCGCGCGGACAAACATGCTGAAGTGCAGTCGCGCGCTGGCGAAGTTCGCGGAAATCAGGTTGCAAGAATCCAGGCTTGCGTGAGTGAGATCGGCGGAACGGAATGAAGAGTCCGGAGCATTCACCGACTTGAAGTGAATTTCACTCAAACTCGCGCCAGAAAATTCTGCGTTCGTCAAATCGCATTCTTCAAAGACCGCGTTCTGAAGGTCCGCGCTCATGAATGCGGCGTGCTGAAAGCCAAGATGCTTCAGCCTGGCCGCCCGAAGATGCGCCCGAATAAAGCTCGCAGAGCGAAACTGAATCAAAAACCCCTTGTTCCCTTCGAAATGGAAATCGCTCCAAGTCACGCCGTCGAAATTCCCTTTCCCCAGCAACGCCCATCGCTTCGAATCAGGGCGCCACTTTGGGTCCAGTTTGGAAATCAATGTCGCTGCGAGGTGCTGGTAAGAAGCGTCAAACCGACGCGGGTCAAGCATGAAGCGCCAATCGATGCTCTCCTCTTGAATTCCAAGGACCATCTCCTCGACTAATTGCGGCGTCGTAAAAGTACTATCATTCCAAGGGAATCGCTTTTCGCGCATGCACAAGATCCAATGGCGAAGCATCATGCAATTCGAATAAGCACAGTCCCCCGAAATCAAGGATTGGATGGTCGGCGGAGTTCTGCCCGCGAGTTCATCACCGTCAACTGTGGGGCGACCTTCCACTCCATTGGATGGCGCGTCCTTCGACTTTACGCGCGCGTCAGTTCTGCAATAGGAATCGAGTACGAACTCGACGGCTTGCTTCAGTGATTTGCAGCGAGGGTTGAGCGCGAGTGTACTTAACGCGAGTCGCCACCCGTTAGCGGTCGTCGGTCGCCAGAATTTCGAGGTTTTTTGAATTTTTTCTCGTACCCAGGCGCATTCTTGTCGGTGATGTGCAACGAGGTAATCAAGGATTTCATCCCCATCCCAAGGCACGAGCTGAAGCGACAACGCCGCTCTGACTGCGCTAGATTCTGAAACGATCACGATTCGCTGACTCGCGATGGCCGCAATTTGCGCTATGTTCCATTCGGTGCCGTCACAGATTTGGTCGCAGAAAGCGGAGCCAAGCCGTTCGATTGCCGCGATCACTTCGACGCGTTGCCCTCGAAGACGGAGGATGCCGCGATTGGCGTTGCACAATAGGTTCTCCACCGCATCGACAAGCCGTATTCTGTCGCCCGTTCCGGGCGAAATCACGCGTGGTTCGACATCAATCCCAATGGCATTCATGCCGCCATTTTAGAGCAACCCAAAGCCAACTATCCAGCAAATTCCCCTGCCAATTCCCCCGCTAGCTGTCTGGCTAACCGCACATGAAACGCCCGCTCCGCCCCCTGTCGAAAAACCGAATAGCGCCCTGGAATATAGCCCCCGGAAGCCAATCCCTTCTGAACCGATTCGCAAATCCCAATATCCTCACGCTGCACTTGATCACTCGCAGCAATCGCCGCCTCGACGCGCTCCGAATCGTCCAGCACTTCCGGCGCAAAGTAAAACCCAAACACAACTTCACATGCACTCGCCCCGCGCGGCAACACAAGATTGACATCCATCGCGTCGCCATAGCGATTGATCATGAAGTTGGGATAGAGGAAAGCGTAAATCGCCTCACTCCCAATCCGCCCCGAGGCGCCGCCGCAAGACTGGATCGAGTAATCCTCAAAAACTTCCGTCTGATACGAATTCAACTCGAGCTGCCCGGCCAACCCCGGGTGCACAGCAGCAACGTGATACCCGCCATCGAGATAGTTGTCGACAAAGACTTTCCAGTTGCAATTCAGTGAATATCGAACGACGCGCGCGAGTTGCAGCGATTGCCAGCCCGTCGCCTCCAGTCGCTTCCAAAGCGGCGCCCAACGTTCGCTTGGAGTTCGCCCGCTTGGCGAAGGATTCGCAAACAAAAGCGGGCCAACTTGCTCAACCGCCAGCGAACTCAATCCCTGCGTACTGCGATCAAACTCACAAACCCCGCCCAGCTCCGGCGCGGATAGCAGCCGCCCATCGAGTCCATACTGCCAGCCATGATAAGGACAAGTAAATCGCTCCGCTTTGCCCTCACCACAAGCAACCAGCGCCGCCCGATGCCGACAAACATTGGCAAATCCACGCAGCGTCGCTTTCTCATCGCATGAAACAAGAACCGGCAGCCGCCCCATTTCGCCGGTCGCGAATTCACCTCGATCACTCAGCGACTTTGCCGTAACAATCGCCTGCCAACTCGAATGAAAAACCGTCTCCAGCTCGCGCTCGGCGACAAGCGGCGACGTATACCACGACCCCGGCAGAGCCGTCGCCAATTCAAGCGGCTTCTCCGCCTCAAAATCCCCAAGAATCGCCGCCAAATCGCGATCAGTTCTCGCCATCACTTCACCTTGAGCACACGGACGGGTGGCTGGGGTCGGATTGTCGCACAAGACCCTGCGTACAAAGACAACTTACCCGACAATCCGCCCCCAGGGCCCTTCACACTCTGCATCACTTCACCTTGAGCATGCGCTCAAGCGAAACCAGCGACCAATGCGCCGTCTCTGCATCGACCTCAATCACATTCACCAGCGACCCCGCCACCAGGTTCTCCAGCGTCCAGCAAAGATGCGCCAGATCAATGCGATACATCGTCGCGCACATACAAATCACCGGCGAGAGAAAATGAATCTCCTGCTCCGGATGTTCTTTCTTGAGCCGGTTGACCAAATGCAATTCGGTCCCAATCGCCCACTTCGTCCCCGGCGCAGCCGTCTCGACCGTGCGAATAATCTTTCCCGTCGAACCGATCTCGTCAGAAATATCGACCACTTCCTGAGGACATTCGGGATGCACGAGCACCTTGATTCCCGGATGCTTGTCGCGAAACTGCTTCACATGCGCCGCCGTGAACATCTGGTGAACACTACAGTGCCCCTTCCACAAAATCACCCGGCTATTTTTCAGTGCCTCTTCCGTATTCCCTCCCAGGTCAGGCGCATAAGGATCCCAAACCGGCATTTCCTCATTCGTAATCCCCATCGTCCGCGCCGTGTTGCGGCCCAGATGCTGATCGGGAAAAAAGAACATCTTGTCAAACTCTTTCAGATAGATATCAAAGAGCGGGATGGCGTTTGACGATGTGCAGACGACTCCCTCGTTTCGACCGCAGAAAGCCTTGATCGCGGCG
>JBKJSI010000388.1:0-4649 GCA_046595915.1 Pirellulaceae bacterium | reverse complement strand
GTTGCTCCTGCTCATTTTGGCGCTGTTACCGCATTGGTAACTCGCCATCGCAATTTCATTGCCGAATACCGAGACTGTAAATACCGAGAATAATGGCATGACCTATACACACGCAGCGCATGATAACCACGATACGGGCCATGCCCATATCAAGCTCGAGTACCAGCCCGCGCTTCCCATCTCCAGTGGCAAGCTCTGCCTCTGGCTCTTCCTCTCCACCGAAATCATGTTCTTCGCCGGTCTGATCGGCGCCTATATCGTGATCCGTTACGGCGCCCCGGCCAACAGCTGGCCCCATGCCCAAGATGTCCATCTAGTCGAGTGGATTGGCGCTTTCAACACCTTCGTGCTGATCTGCTCTAGCGTCACGATCGTGCTCGCCCACGAAGCAGCCGCCAACAACAAGTCACAACCCGCCAAGCTCTGGCTTTTCGCCACCTTCATCCTCGGCAGCATCTTTTTAGGCGTCAAAGGCTACGAATATAGCTCCAAATTCTCGCACGGAATTTACCCCAATCTCCCGCGCAGCTTGATGCATGATCAAGCTAATCTCGATTATCTCAAAGACGTTCGCCAAGTCCTCAAAAAGAAGCAAGACGGCCTGAAGTCACAAATCGATGCCTTGCTCGCCACCGCGAACAAATCTCTCAAAGCTGATCCCGCCAAGGATGCAGATTTCCCTCGCGAAAAATTCGATCGCAAGTTCGCCAAGTCGGTCGGCAAAGAAGCGGAACTCGATAAGGCGCTCGAGACCAAGGCGAAGTCCTATGTCGAGAAGATTTATCCGATCGAGGAAAAATTCAACGAATGCACCGACATCCTCGAAAATCATGTCCGCTGGACCGAAGTAAAAGTATCGCAGACGCTCAATGACGAAGTCGGCGGCGACCAAGCCCGCAAGCGCGTCCTCGAAAACTTCGCCTTCGTCATCCACCGCAGCCATCACGCCTCCCGCAGCGCTTTCACGGAAAGCGAAACCTATCTCGCCAATGAGAAATACAGTCTTGAGAGCCATGACCTTGTAGAAGACGGCAAGAAGATTCATATCAAAGGCGACCTAGAAGAACTGAACGATGAAAAACTAGTTCTGGAAAAAAGGATTGCTGAGTCCCTAGCAAAGGGTGAAGCCCTCGCCAAAGAAAAAGGCGACGCCGATCCAGAAGCCCTCGCCGCCCGTGGCCTTGCCGCTACCACGCAGCGCGAACTCGACGCCCTCAAACTTCGCATCGGCGCCGTCAATGGTCGCCTAAAACTCCTGCCGCGCCTCATCGCCCTTCCCGATGAAGGCCTCAATTCCGAATATGAACATAACGGCGCCTGGTTGCGGCTCCCTTTCAAAATCCCCAGCGGCAATATGTGGGCCAGCACTTACTTCCTCATGACCGGCTTCCATGCGATTCACGTCGCCGTTGGCTTGCTGATCTTCGCAATGGTGCTCCCCTTCACGCTCGACTCCCGTCGCGCCAATTTCATCGAAAACGCCGGCCTCTATTGGCACTTTGTCGACCTCGTCTGGATCTTCCTTTTCCCGCTGCTCTACTTGTTTTAACTGATTAAGTTTTTTTATAGCGCAGCCTTGTTGGTCGAAATTGGTCCGTCGAAAAACTGAAGAGACTTAACTCATGACACATAGCAATCACAACCCGGGCGGCCAGCGAGATGTTGTGCTTCACCATCCAGATCATTTCTGGATCTATATGCGCGTGTTCGGCGCACTAATCGCACTCACCGCTTGCTCCTTTTTCGCCTTCTCGCCACTCTGGCCATTCCACGACACGCCTTGGATCGGCAAGGCCTTCATGTTCACGGTCTCTTGTTGCAAGGCGCTGCTCGTCATCGCCTTCTTTATGCACATGCGGTGGGAAGCGAACTGGAAATACGTCCTCACGATTCCCACCTCGATCATGGCGATCTTCCTCATGATCATGCTCGCGCCCGACATTGGCTTCCGATTCCTTCGTTTCGCTGAGGAACGTCTCCAATTCGACGCCGAAGCCACCGCGGCCCATGCCTACAATGAAGAGCATGGCCCCGCACACCACGGCGGCGGCTCTCACACCACTGACATTCACGACGCCAAGCCAGACACATCGCACCCCGCCGAGCCGGCCGCAAAAGCCCACTAATCGCGCGGACAATCGCCGCGAAAATGAGTCCCTTAGGAAAATGAACGCCACAGCGGCAAACACCGACGGCATCGAGCTAAAAAACCTGACCTTCCGTTACGGCCAGCGCATTGCCGTCGACAATCTCTCGCTGAAAATCCCCAAGTCGCGCCTCTTCGCGCTTCTCGGCCCCAACGGCAGCGGCAAATCAACGCTCTTTCGGCTCCTCGCAACGCTCATCCCCCTCCAGTCCGGCGAGGTAACCATCTTCGGCCTCGATCTCCGCAAAAACACCCAGCAAATCCGCCTCCGCCAAGGCGTCGTCTTCCAGTCCCCCAGCCTCGATAAAAAGCTAACGGTCAAAGAAAACCTCCAACAACAAGCCGCCCTCTATGGCGTGACCGGAACCAAGCTTACCAGTCAGCTAACGAACCTGCTCGCCCGCTTCGGGCTCACCGACCGCGCAAACGACCGCTGCGAAAAACTCTCCGGCGGCCAGCGTCGCCGCGTCGAACTCGCCAAGTGCTTACTTCACGATCCCGAACTCCTCATCCTCGATGAACCGAGCACCGGCCTCGACCCCGCCGCTCGCATCGAAGTCATGAAGCTCCTGACTCAACTGCGAGATGAACAAGGAACCACGATCGTTCTGACGACGCATCTCCTCGACGAAGCGGACCGCGCCGACGAAATCGCGATCATGGATCTAGGCAAAGTCGTCGCCCAAGGCGCACCCCTCGCGCTCAAATCGAGCGTCGGCGGCGACACCATCGAACTCGAAACGCGCGACGCGAAAAAACTCGCCCACGAAATCAACGAAAAACTCTCCCTCCGCGCCGCCGTTTTCGAACACACCGTCCGCCTCGAAACGACCGAAGCCACCCGCCAACTCGCCCGCATCATGGAGGCCTTCGGCGACCAGGTCGAAACCGCCAAAATCGCCAAGCCTTCCCTCGAAGATGTCTTCATCGCCAAAACCGGCCGCCGTCTCCTAGGTGAGCCGCCAGCAAACATCACAACCCGAAGCGTAAGCGAGGTGCACCAATGATGACTTCGCTTTCAACAAACCGCGCAACGCCCAATCCCTGGCGCGCCGCCGCCTCCCTCGCCTATCGCGAACTCCTCCGCTTCTTCCGCCAACGCAATCGCGTGATCGGCGCCGTTGGCCAACCGATCATCTTCTGGCTCCTCTTCGGCGCCGGCCTCTCCCGCAGCTTTTCCCTCTCCGCCGAAGGCGTCCAGCAAACTTTCCTCGAATACTATTTCCCCGGCACACTCGTCCTCATTCTTCTCTTCACCGCCATCTTCGCTTCGATCTCAATCATCGAAGACCGCCGCGAAGGGTTTTTACAGGGCGTCCTCGTCTCGCCCGCGCCAGCTTGGTCGATGGTCCTGGGCAAAGTCGGCGGCGGCGCGGCAATCGCTTTTCTCCAGGCCCTTCTCTTTCTCATTCTCGGCCTCTTCATTCGCATCGATGGCGGCTGGCAAGGCCTTCTCGGTTGTTTAGCCCTGCTCGCGGTCATCGCCCTCTCCCTCTCGGCCCTTGGCTTCTTTCTCGCCTGGCTGATGGACTCAACCCAAGGCTTTCACGCCATCATGAGCGTGCTCCTTTTTCCGATGTGGCTCCTCTCAGGCGCATTTTTTCCCATCCCCGCCCCCGCGGGGTCCATCGACTCTCAAATTCTCCACTGGATCATGCGGGCGAATCCCTTAAGTTACGGTGTCGCCGGCGTGCGGCAGTTACTATTTCCCAAAGTGATTCAGGGCCCCGAATTCTGGCAGCCTAGCCTGCTCCTCGCCTGGTCCGTTTCCGTGGGCTTCCTGCTCATCGCGCTCATCGCCGCTTCGGTGATCAGCAAGCGCCGAATCGCGGGAGACATTTTATGAATAAAGCACTCCTCCTTTTCGCAGCCCTACTCCTTCTCGCTGGCGGCGGCGCTGCGATCGCGCTCGCCATCCGAATGCAACGCGACGCACAAACGAAAACTGGCGACCAAGCCGGTCGAACGACTCCAATTGCCACGGGGGAGTTTTTGAAAGGTTATGAGCTAACCGAACGCTCCGGCGCGAAATTCAATTCGAAATCGCTCGCGGGGAAAGTGCATATCGTCAATTTCTTTTTCGCAACTTGCCCGGCCCGCTGCCCGCTTCAAACCAAGTCCATTCACACGCTGCAAGATCTTCTCAAAGAGAAGAAAATCTCCGCCGACCAAGCCCTCTTACTCAGCATCACCGTCGACCCCAAGCAGGATACGCCCCAGATTCTTCGCGACTATGCCGACAAATATGGCGCCGACAAAGACCAGTGGCTCTTCCTAACCGGTGATCCCGACTATTTGAAGCGAGTCGCAGGCGAGATCTATCAAGTTACCTACGAACGGCAAACGCATGTCGAAAGGATTATCCTGGTCGACAAGTGGGGCCAAATCCGCGGCCTCTATCGCTGGTACGATCCTACCGATTTCGCGATCCTGCAACGCCAAATAATGAAGCTACTCGAAGAAACCGAGAAGCCGACCTTATCTCCACCGCCTCACGAAGAAG
>JBKJSI010000371.1:0-2659 GCA_046595915.1 Pirellulaceae bacterium | reverse complement strand
ATTTGCGGTAGTTGCGTCGGCTAAGGGGGCGTTTTTGGCTGTCGCAAAATCGGGCTAAGGGTAAGATTAGGTCGTCACAAATCGGTAGGTATGGCTACGGGATTTTCTTATAGCCTGTCCGAAAAGGGGGACTGGCTCCCGTAAGAGGTGATGACGAGTTGGTCCTACCGCAAGATTCAGGGTGCCTGTCCCCCTTTCGGACAGGCTATTAAGACCGAACCTAAACACAAGTAAAGTGCTCATCTTTCTTGTGTATGCCTTGGGAACACAACAGAAGTAGAAAACATGCTAAAGCACGACCCTCAAAGATCTGAGCGATGGATCGAAGAGATTGCCGAGAAGCGAATTCTGGTTTTGGACGGCGCCATGGGAACCATGGTCCAGGCGCTCAAACTCGACGAACAGGGCGTGCGCGGCGAGCGATTTGCAAAACATCATAAAGACCTCAAGAATTTCACGGACATTTTGTGCCTCACGCATCCCGATGCCGTGACCGAGATCCACGGCAAATACCTTGCCGCAGGCGCAGACATTGTCGAGACCAACACCTTCGGCGCCAGCCTGATTGGCATGGAAGAGTTTGAACTCGACCCAGCGCTCTGCCGCGAGATCAACTTGGCGGCGGTTGCCTGTGCCAGGAAAGCGACCGATGAGTTTACGCGCCGCGATCCAAAACGCCCGCGATTCGTGGCGGGGTCGATTGGCCCGACCACCAAACAGCTTTCGATCTCCACCACCGCCGATGCGGCCGCCCGAAATAGCAATTTCGATGCGCTGATGGAGTCCTATTACGACCAAGTCGCGGCGCTAGTTGAAGGCGGCGTCGACCTACTACTTCCCGAGACCTTCATTGACACGCTAAACCTCAAAGCCTGCCTCTTCGCGATCGCGAAGTATTTTGAAGCGAGCGGCAATTCAGTGCCCGTCATCGGCTCCGCTTGCTTCAGCGCGAATGGCGCCACGTTCGTTTCCGCTCAAACGGTCGAAGCCTTCTCGACGGCACTTGCGCATTTCCCGCTCTTCGCGCTCGGCATGAACTGCGCACTCGGGCCAGTAGAAATGCGCCCGCATATTGAAGAGTTGTCACAGGTTTCCCAAACCAAGATCATCTGTTATCCCAACGCCGGTTTGCCCGATGAATTCGGCAAATACAAACTCGATCCCGCCAAGATGGCGTCGCTCGTCGGCGAGTTTGCGGACAACGGCTGGGTCAATATCGTCGGCGGCTGTTGCGGCACCACGCCCGATCACATCAAGGCAATTTCAGAGAGAGTGCAGTCCACCAAGCCACATAAGCAATCGCAATTCACGCCCTATTTACGGCTCAGCGGCCAAGAGCCCTTCACGCTGCGGCCTGAGATGAACTTTGTGATGATCGGCGAACGGACCAACGTCACCGGTTCGAAAGCGTTCGCGCGTTTGATTCGCGATGAAAAATTTGAAGAGGCCGTTGAAGTGGCGCGTCAGCAAGTCGCCGGCGGCGCTTCGATCATCGATATCAACATGGACGACGCGCTGCTCGATGGCGTCGCCGCAATGACCCGCTATCTCAATCTGATCGCCGGCGAGCGCGATATTAGCCGCGTTCCCGTGATGATCGATAGTTCCAAGTGGGAAATCTTGGAAGCCGGACTCAAATGCCTCCAGGGCAAGGCGATTGTCAACTCAATCAGCTTAAAGGACGGCGAAGAAGAATTTCTACGACGCGCCAAAATCATTCGCCGCTATGGCGCCGCCGTCGTGGTGATGGCATTTGATGAAAAGGGACAAGCCGCCGAGACGGACGACAAAGTCCGCTTCTGCAAGCGCTCCTTCGATTTGCTCACTCAGAAGATTGGCTTCCCCGCGGAAGACATCATCTTCGATCCCAACATCCTCACCGTCGCCACCGGCATGGAGGAACACAATAACTATGCCATCAACTTCATTGAAGCGACCAAGCGAATTAAGGAAGAGTGCCCCGGAGTCAAAATCTCAGGCGGCGTGAGCAATATCTCCTTCTCCTTCCGCGGCAATGATGTCGTTCGCGAGGCGATGCACTCGGCTTTCCTCTATCACGCGACCCGTGCGGGCATGGATATGGGCATTGTCAATGCCGGCCAACTCGCCGTGTATGACGATATTCCCAAGGAACTGCTGACCCTCGTCGAAGATGTGCTGCTCAATCGACGACCCGATGCGACGGAGCGCCTGGTCGAGTTTTCCGCGACGATTAAGGGAAAAAGCGCCAAGACCGAGACGGAACAACAAGCCTGGCGACAAGGCACAGTCCAAGAGCGCCTCAAGCACGCCCTCATTTCCGGTCTTGATAAGGACATCGAAACCGACGTCGAAGAGGCCCGGCAACACTACGAGCGCTGCCTGCACATCATCGAAGGCCCGCTGATGGATGGCATGTCCGTCGTGGGCGATCTCTTCGGCGCGGGCAAAATGTTCTTGCCGCAAGTCGTGAAGTCCGCCCGCGTGATGAAGAAGGCCGTCAACTACCTGCTGCCCTTCATGGAAGCGGAGAAGCTCAAGTCGGGCGAAGCCGATCAAGCCGCGCGGGGAAAAATCCTCATGGCGACGGTGAAGGGCGACGTCCATGATATTGGCAAAAACATCGTGGGCGTCGTGCTCGCCTGCAACAGCTACGAAGTGATCGACCTCGGCGTGATGG
>JBKJSI010000136.1:0-3488 GCA_046595915.1 Pirellulaceae bacterium | reverse complement strand
CTAGTTTAGTGATTCCAAACGCATTAACCAATGTCGATTGAGAGGCCAATAACCTGTCAATTACATTGATGGCTTCATCAAGCTTGCCAACTTGCGTCGCTTGCCCAATCCTAGAATACGTGATTCTTTTCGCTTTTTCAGCCGAGCGATCCCATTTACCGCTTATCACTTTTTCTAGAGGTTGATCTATTGACAGAGGATGCCCAATCCATTCGATGAAACCATCCTTGCCAATAATAAAAACCGTCGGATAGCCATTTTCCTTAGCCGCTTCCATGTAGGCAGCATAAGTTTTTTCATGATCGTCGATCGCTAAATCATAGGTGACAACTTTGGCCCAGGGCAGCTTAAACGGACTATCCTTCTTAAGGAAATCGTTGACGACCTCACTGTCTTCTTCGCTCACGCCAATAATCTTCACCTGATCGCCATACTTCTTTTGAATTTCAACGATATGTGGCACGCTTGCCATCCATGGACCGACCCAGGTCGCAAAGAACTCGATAACATAAATCTGCCCAGGTTTGAAGCCATCAATCTTCTCTCCCTTTACCCAATTTGAAAGTGAGATCTCTGGCGCCTTGGAATCTATGTTCAATTTTGGCTCAGAGGATGCAACTTGCTTTTCCCACTCTGACATTTTCAAGATTCTCGGCAACAAAACCGGCGGCCGGCCCGCGATGTCCGCCTTCAAATTAGGCGATTGCTCTCGCCCACCCGAAATCTCGGCAACCTTCGTCGGCACCTGATCACGGACGTAACTCGACAACCGCTCGAAGCGAATTTCGCCGCCCTTCTCCCGCAAGTCATCTGACTTGAGTCCCTCGATCACGAAGTGAAAAAAGACGCCGTGCTTCAGAGAGTCATTTTCGAAAGCCTTCTCGCCCGCCGAGCAGCTAAAGAGCGCCGCCACGCCCTTGGGCGGCGCCGGCACACTATCGGCATCGACCCCCGCGGAGCGCCCGCGAGTCGGATCGGGGTCATTACGGCAGGCGTCGACCAGAATCAGCTTGACGCCAGCGAAACTGGAGTCGAGCTCGTTGTAGATCTTGGACAGCGATACGAGCGAATCCTTCTTGTCGGCAAGCGGCCGAGCATCGAGCGGGCAAAAGTAGGCGTCTCGATCGGCGGCGAATTGCAGGCCATGTCCCGCGAACGCCAAAACGACGGTGTCGCTCCGCTTGGCCCCTTTTAGCATCGCGGAGCAAACTCGTTCGATATTTTCTTTGTTGGGAAGCTTCTGCGGATCCTTGACGCCTTCGTCATCGGTAAGGAGCGTCACCTCGTAGCCATGTTCCTTCAGGATCACCCCGAACTCGGTCACGTCCTCGATGGGATACTTGAGCTTCGGAGTACGAAGTCGTTCGTGTTCATAGTCTTCGACGCCCACCAATACGGCGATCCGTCGTGGCGTCTGGGAAAAGGTGTACTGGGCATGCACGGCTACCAAAAGCACCAGCATGACCGGCACGGAGAGAGTGTATCGCATTCAACCAACCTTAGATGATTCAAGCTCACAGCAAAAAGCCAATTCTCAGCTCCCGGCAAACGGGGTGCAACTTCAATTACGACAACGCACCGCACTGAGGCCTCCTTCCTAGTAAATGGGAAAAACATGCGTTTAAGCGACAAGCCGGCGCTCTATTTCCCTTGTTTATTTAGAAATACCAGCGCCGGAGACGGCATCGCCCAAGGAGTAAGGCTCTTGATGCCTACGCTATGCGCGTATTTTTCGTGGTCCTTCACATAATCTTGTGCAGATCCATCCGTTTTGCGCAATGGCTGGACTGGCAGCAAAAGCGATTCCTACCCGAGGGTTAAAAGCTTGTCGAGGAAAAAACGTCGCCGTTTGGGAAGGATTTGGCCAATGGGAGCGTTGTTGAGCGGTAGGCAGCGCCAATTTGGCCCGCCCAATTCAATGGAACTGCACAGAGGAAGCGGCCATGAAGATGGTTCGATTTGTAGTTATTTGTGGAGGTCTCTGTCTGGGCGCACTACTCGCTCCAGCAACGATTCAGGCCCGTCAACTAGCGGCGGGAGCGCGTTCGGGAGCCAATTCCGTAAAACGCCCAAGCAAACGCTCAATAAGGAAGCAGATCATCAAGGAATTGCCGAGCCTTCTGCAGCAACTTCCCGACTTACGCTCTCAGCTTTCGCGGGGGCGGTAATTGCACCAGAAAAAAATCCGCTTTGTCACGGGGATAATTCGCAGACCACTCGAAAGCCGACATCATCGCGCCGAATCGAAAGATCGTCGTCAGTGCGCTGTGAGCACCGTAATGTCGCCGGAGAATCGCCAAAACCGCCGCCTCGCACCGCGTGAGCCGTTCCGCTTGCAGGGCCTCGCGGATCTTCTTTCGGCGACTTCGAATAATAATCTGAAGCATACCAATCGGCGCACCATTCCCAGACGTTGCCATGCATGTCGTAAAGCCCGAAAGCATTTGGGCGAAAGCGACCGACCGGCGCCGTCCAGACATAGCCATCGCGACTTGCGAGATAGGGAAACGGAATCGACTTGTCCGTTTTCTTGCCTGCACTGTCGTAAACCGCCATTTTCATTCCCTCCCCTGCCGCGGTTTTTACATCAGCACTAGCTGCATTGGAGAAGCGCACGAGATCCTCCGGTTCGTCTCCAAAATGATAAAGCGTGTTGCTCCCAGCACGGCAGGCGTATTCCCATTCCGCCTCACTCGGTAAGCGATATTTTTTCTTTTCTCTTTTGCTCAGCCATTCACAGAATGCAGTTGCATCGCTCCAGGAAACGTAAATAACGGGATGATCCATGCCGATTTTCCAAGCGATGGGATCCCAAGGACGGTATTCGTTCGACTCGACAAGTTGAAAGCCTTCTTTGCTATACCCCCAACTTGGCTTTCCATCGCGCTCAATATCGAGCTTGTATTTCGCGTCATGATAAAAGGTAAGGTACTGCGCAAGCGTGACCTCATGGCTACCTAAATAGTATGCCTTCGAAATCCGTACTTTGTGTTGAGGCGCGTCGTCGCCTGACCATTCGGGGTCGAAATAGGGGAATGTACGGATTAGATCAGCCAGATCTTCTTTACCACCCATCATGAATTCTCCGGGTGGGATGAGTGTCAGCTTCATGCCGATGGAATTGGTTTCCGACACGGGAATCTTTAGCTTTTTGGACCATGCCTCCTGGGCCGACTGAGCATCTTCGGCAGTTCTTGGTTTGTCGGCGAAATTGAAGAGAAGTGCGTTCGAAGATAGTGGAATCGGGTTGGAATCAGCAAAGCGAAGCAGTACGGGCGAGGCCCCCACTTGCTCAAATCGAAGGTTAGGCTGTTGCACGTTACCTGGACTGATCGCCTCGACTTTTTTGGTGACCTGTTTGCTAACGTAATTAGCCAGCGTATTGAGCGTGACCTCGTTGTCCTCGTCTTTCGCTTTCCCGGAAAGCCCTTCTAGAACGTAGTGAAAAAAGACGCCATGTTGAAGTTCGTCGTTCTCGAGCGCCTTCT
>JBKJSI010000124.1:0-11120 GCA_046595915.1 Pirellulaceae bacterium | reverse complement strand
GGAAATTTTCCGCGGGGCCGTGCGTGTTGGATTTGCTGGTGAGCGAATGGACGAAGGCGAAATCATCGGTCAGTTCAGCGAGATGCGGAATGAGGTCGCTAACCCATTTGCCGGTTTGGCCGCGCTGGCGAAAGTTGTATTGCGGCCGGGCCAGATTGCCCGCAGGGCCTTGGAAGGTGACCGAGGGTCCGCCGGGCAGCGGTTTGTCGTCCCACTTGATGAGCTCGGGCTTGTAGTCCCAGGTCTCGAGCTGGCTGACTGCGCCCGCGCAGAAAATGACGATAACGTTCTTGGCTTTGGCGGGAAAATGCGACGGGCGCGACGCGAAGGGCTTGGTGGGCTCGATGTTTGGATCCGAAGGGATCTTATCGTCGGCGAGAAGACCATCTTGGAGCAGCAAACTACTGAGCGCGATGGAGCTGAGCGCCGTCGCCGAGTCGCCCAGGAAGGAGCGGCGATTAAGGAATTGGTTTGCGGCGAGGATGTTCATGGGACTAAGGGATGAAGAGGAACTCGTTGCTGTTGAAGAGCGCGCGGCACAGGATCGGTAGACCGTGCATGGTGACGACTTCTTTAGCGTCCGCGAGTTCGCTTTGGGTGGGTTCACGGCTGAGGGTGAGTTGATAGGCCTGACGAATTTGGTCGTCGATGTTCTTACCTGCGGCGTTTTTGATGCGCGTGGCGAAGGCCTCGGATTGTTCGAGCGTAAACCGGCTATTGAAGAGGTTGAGGGCTTGCAGCGGCGTGGTGGATTGACGGCGACGGTCGGTGCTTTGGCCCGCATCGGGACAATCGAAGGCGCCGAAGACGGCCTCGCGTTCGCGGCGAACTTTGTGGGCGTAGATCATCCGCCGCAGGCCTTCGCCGCTGAATGACTCGACGGGATTGAAGCCGCTTAGGCCGCCGCGCTGATTGAAGAGGTCAGAACCGCGACCATGCATGGCGAGATTGAGCTTGCCGCTGACAGCGAGGATCGAGTCGCGAATAGTTTCGGCTTCGAGTCGGCGTGTGGGATACTTCCAATGAAGTCGCACGTCGCCATCTTGGCTGCTTGCGGCAGAGTTCGCAGACACCGACGTCTGCCGATAAGTCTGTGACAGCACGATTCGCTTGTGCATTGTTTTGATCGACCAGCCGCCATGAATGAACTCGCTGGCGAGCCAATCGAGTAACTGCGGATTCGACGGCGCAGCGCCGTTGTTGCCGAAATCGCTGGAGGTCAGCACGATTCCGGCGCCAAAATGCCCCTGCCAAATGCGATTGACCATCACGCGAGCGGTGAGCGGGTTTTGCGGACTCGCGATCCAATCGGCGAGTGCCACGCGACGAGCTTGTTCAGGCGTGAGGTTGAATGACTCTTTGGAAACCGATTGCGCGGAGACTTTCTCGGGTTCGGTCGCTTGAAAGTTCGTGGGGATCCCCGGTTGGACGATGTCTTTAGGCTGTTCAGGATCGCCGCGCGAGAGCAAGCGAATCTCATCCGGCGTGCGGAACTTGCCGGCGAAGGCCTTGGCGACATTTTCCGCGGCTTTGATTTTCGCGTCGAGTTCGATGCGCTCTTTGACTAGCGCGGTTGCCTCTTGGGCTTCTGCTTCGAGAAGGCCTGTTGTTACAAACTCAGTTGGCGCCTTCGCAGCGGAGTCAAACTTGCGGCGATCGGTGAAATCGGCGAGGAGTTGTAGCTGACCGGCGGCGTCAGCGGCTTCGATACGATATTCGATGGCCAGTCGATCTTTGTACTGCGATTGACGATCGCGACCCCAGACGACGCGTTCAATTTCCACTTCGGCGGGAAACTCAACCTCGACCCAGCCTTTGCCCATCTCGCTCGACATCCAACTCCGCGAATTGCCATATTCGCCATCGTTGACGAATCGCAGCTCGTGGCGGTCAGGCGAGACGTTGTTACCGGAAGAAGTGACTTTCGCACCGCTGCTGGCCAAGGCGACGTTGGCGCCGGCGCGATTGAAGACTTCTAATTCATCGATGCAAGGCTCGAGATTGTTGGTGGCGAGAGTCGTAAAGCGAATCCGGCGGGTTTTGATCGGTGCAAATCGATCGACATTCTGCCGGGCGCTGACCATCGGTCGTTCTACGCCAGACTTGGCAAGCGGACTGAAACGAGTGAGCAGCTGGTCGATCTCGCTGACTCGGGGGCGCAGTTTCACGGCTTCCTCGCGACGGGCGACCGCTTCAGGCGTGAGCAGTTCGCGGTCTTCATACTCGACGCCGGCGACAAAGGCCTGCGTCGCGTAATAGTCACGCTGCGAGATTGGATCGAACTTATGATCGTGACAGCGAGCACAGCCAATGCTCATGCCGAGAAATGCTTGGCTGACGTTGGTCACGATTTCATCGAGCGCATCCTGCCGCGCAAGCCGTTTGGAAGGCTCATCGGCGCCAATCTGGCCAGGCAACAAGACGGACGCGGTGATCAGAAATCCGGTCGCGGTATCCTTGCCCAAGACATCGCCAGCGATTTGCTCACGAATGAACTGATCATACGCTGTGTTGGCGTTCATCGCGTCGATGACGTAATCGCGATAGGGCCACGCATTCGGTCGCTCGGTGTTGACTTCAAAGCCATGCGTGTCAGCGTAACGCACGACATCGAGCCAGTGCTGCGCCCAGCGTTCGCCGTAGCGTGGCGATTGCAGAAGGCGATCAACGACTTTTTCATAGGCATCACTCCCGTTGTCGGAGACGAACGCCTTCACTTCCTCAGGCGTCGGCGGCAGGCCGATCAAGTCAAATGAAACGCGCCGCAGCCAGCTCACGCGATCGGTTTCGGGCGAGAAGCTGAGGCCCTGTTCCTTGAGCTTGGCGGCGACGAGCGAATCGATCGAATGCGTCCCCGCCGCAACGGCCAGCGGCTTAAAGCTCCAGTGAGCGCGATTGTCTTTGAGCGTGACGGTATCGACGCCATCAGGCCAGTTTGCACCTTCGGCAATCCACTTGGTGAGCGTCTCAATCTCAGCCGCTGACAAAGCCGGCTTGTTCGGCGGCATCCGCGTTTCGGCGTCGGAACTTGTCACGAGCTCGATCAACGGGCTCTCAGCCGTTTTTCCGGCGACGATACTCGCCCCGTACCCATCGCCACCTTTGAACGCGGCCGATTTCACGTCAAGCCGCAGGCCCGATTTCTGCTTCTTCGCGCCGTGGCATTCGTAACAATGCTTCTCAAAAATCGGCCGCACATCGCGCACGAAATCGACGTCGCCTGCGAGCAACGCGGGCGCGAGAAGGAAGGCAAACAAAGGCAGGAGGGCCAGGGCGCGTCTCAAACGAAAACGCTCCGATCTGGAAGGAGGGCGGGACTTGTCAGTATGCACGCTGACTCCGCTCGGGTCCATCATAGAATCTGCTTGTCAGCAGCGCGCCCAGCGACGATGATCACGGTCCCGCCAAACTGCTCTCTCTCCTCGCAGCGCACACCATGACGCGAACGATCGCCCGCCCCAATCAACTCGACCTCGATTCCCCTGGCCGCCGCGATTACTGGCTCGCGCTCGAGCATGACTCCATCTGGGGCGATCATCTCATTCCGCTCACCGTTTGGGTCGGCCCCGAAGCCAAACCGAACGAAGGTCTGGTTGCCTTCGGCTCTAATCACGGCAACGAATACGAAGGCCCAGTCGTTCTCAAAAGGCTGATCCAGGAAATCGCCCTCGCCGACGTCCGCGGGCGCATCATCCTCATCCCCGTCCTCAACCCCGCCGCCTTCAAGGCGGGCACGCGCGAAAGCACACTCGATGACGGCGTGAACCTCAATCGCGCGTTCGTCGATGGCGCCGGAAAAACGCCTTCCCTCTCGGGAATCACCCATCGCATTGCGGCCTTCGTGCGCGATTTCATCTGGTCGCGTGTTCATGTGGTTATTGATCTTCACTCTGGCGGTGACGTCGCCCGCTTCGCAATCTGTGCGAACTATCACCACGTCGACGATCCGGTGCTCGCCAAGAAGATCGAAGAGACCGCCCGCTGGTTTGGCACGCCGGCGCTGATGGTTTACCAAAACCTCACGCCCGGTCTGTTGCCCAGCGAAGCCGAGCGCCTTGGCAAAATCACCGTCGGTACCGAACTCGGCTGGGGCCGCTCTGTCAATCCCGAAGGCGTTCGTTATGGGCGCCAGGGCGTCCTCGCGGCGGCGATTCATAACGGCCAACTTCGCGGAGCGATCGAACCGATCGCCCATCACAAGGACGGCACACAAATCACGCTCGAAATGGTCGACCGCGCCTGCTTCACGCCGGCCCCCTTCGATGGGCATTACGAACCGCTCATCGAATGCGGAACCCGCGTGAAGGCCGGCGACATCGTCGGCCTGCTGCACGATTTCGACCACATCGATATGCCACCCTACGAAGTGAAAGCCGGCGTCGACGGCGCACTCCTCGCCCAAGCCTGGGTCGCGCCAGTTCCGCGCGGGCAACATATCGTCGTCGTTGGAAAAATTCTCTCCTAAACTCGCACTCAGGATCCCTCCTTTGAAGATCACGGAAATCATATGCCAAATTCTGCGGATCAAAAACGTCGAAGCGAAAACCGCCAGCAGCCAAGACTCGGTGCTCGTGCGCGTGCGAACGGATACAGGGTTAGAAGGAATCGGCGAGGCGGACTCGTCGCCGGAGATGGTCAAGGCGGTGATCGACGCGCCCTTTAGTCACAACGTGGCGACGGGGCTCCGGCAGTTGCTCATCGGCGAAAATCCGCTTGAGACGGACCGCCTCTGGCAAAAAATGTATCGCCGCACCATGTATTGCGGCCGCCGCAGTGTTGCGATCACGGCCATGTCGGCGATCGACATGGCGCTGTGGGACATCAAGGGCAAACACTTCGGCGAGCCGATCCATCGCCTGCTCGGTGGCAAGCAGCATGACAAGATCTTGGCCTACGCGTCGATCTTGTTTGGCAAAGATGGAAACGAAACCGCCAAAATCGGCGAGCGCTGGCGCAACGCGGGTTACAAAGCCGTGAAATTTGGCTGGGAGCCGATGGGACAAAGCGAAGCAGTCGACCGCGACCTCGTGATTGGCGCGCGAAAAGGACTTGGCGACGACGCGACGCTGCTGATTGACGCGGGCTGCGTTTGGGACGCTCGTACGGCGCTCGATCGCGCGAAAGCCTTCGAACAGCAGCGCATCGGCTGGCTCGAAGAGGCCCTGCACCCGGATGATTACGAAGGCTATCGCTGGCTCCGCGATCGCTCGCCGGTGCCGATTGCCGCGGGCGAAGAAGAATGCGGCCGACAATCGTTCCGCCCGCTGATCGATGGGCGTTGCCTCGACATTTATCAGGTCGATCTCTCGCGCAACGGCTTTACCGACTCGCTCTACATCAAGCAGCGCGTCGAAGAAATCGGCGCCCGACTCTGCAACCATTGCTACACCAGCCCCGTGACAGTATCGGCGAGCATTCACTGGCTCTCCACTTGCCGCGATGCATTTATTTTTGAAGACTGCGTCGAAGACTCGCCGCTGCGGCATGAACTGACGCACGAGAAGATCCAGGCGGTCGATGGCTGGATCTCGCCGCCCGATCGTCCCGGCCTCGGCGTCACGCTCAATGAGGATTTCATCAAGTCGACGCTGATCGTCGAGTCGCGGTAGGAAGTACACAACATGAAACCCGGGGCGAAAGAGCGAAGCTTGAAACTCGCCCGATATGGCGTGCTGGCGTTGCTCTGCGCGCTGTCGATGATCACTTACCTCGACCGCGTCTGTTTCGGCGCGGCGGCGAAGTCGATTGTTGAAGACCTGAATTTGACCGGCGTGGAGGATCTGAAATGGACCTTCACGGCGTTCGCGATTGCCTACGCGATCTTTGAGATTCCTTGCGGCTGGCTCGGCGATCGCTTTGGGCCCAAGGGCACGCTGATTCGCATCGTGCTCTGGTGGTCCGTCTGCACGGCGCTGACGGGCATGGTCGGCCTCCAATTCGGCTCGTGGACCTTCGGCGGGCTCGGGCTTTTGATCGCGATTCGCTTTCTCTTCGGCGCTGGCGAGGCGGGTGCGTATCCCAACATCACCCGGGCGATTCATAACTGGTTTCCGGAATCGCGCTGGGAACGCGCGCAGGGTTTTATCTGGATGAGCGGGCGGCTGATGGGCGGGCTCACGCCGCTCCTTTGGGCCATTCTCATCACGGGAACCTCGTTCACGCCGGGCCTGATGACTTGGCGCGGGGCGTTTCTTTTTTTCGCGCTGATCGGGGTTACCTGGTGCGTGGTTTTCGCGATCTTTTTTCGCAATCAGCCGCAAGAACCGCTCACCGAGAAGCTCGAGCCCGAGAAACTGGAAACCGAGCCGTCCTTTCCGCGAATTCATGCAGCGGGTCATCACGCGACGCCGGTCCCTTGGATGCGGCTGCTGACGAATCCCAGCCTGATCGCGCTTTGCCTCATGTACTTCCTGATCAACTACGGGTGGTTCTTTAACATCACGTACCTGCCTTCGTACCTGCAAGATCGCTTCGCAATTGCGCCCGACGACATGCTCGGCGCGATCTACAAAGGGGCGCCGCTGTGGGTGGGCGCGGTGGGGTGCATCTGCGGCGGGTTCGCGGCGGAGTTTTTGGGGGCGAAGCTCGGCAGCCGCGCCGCGGGACGACGGGTGCTCGGCGTCATCGGCATGCTCGGCTGTGCGGCGTGTTGGGGCGGCGCACTGTTCGCGACCAACATTCACACGTTTTGTTTGTGTACGTCGCTCGCGGCATTCTTTGTCGACATCACGCTCGGCGCCTGCTGGGCTTCGTGCCAAGATATTGGCAGATCTCACGCAGCGACGGCGGCGGCGATGATGAACATGATTGGCACGTTCGGCGCGGCGCTGACCTCGTGGCTCACGGGCACAATTGTCGAGCGTTCGGTTTCGCAGGCGGCGCGGCTACAGGATGTGGCGGTCAAAGAGCTTTCGGACGCGGACCAGCTTACGGCGCGGCTCGCAGGGTTTTCTGCCGTGTTTGCCGCGTATTCGGTGATTTACGTGATCGCGGCGATTTGTTGGCTCGGCGTGCGGCCGGAGAAGACCGCATTACTTCGCGAGGTCGACGAATAGCACCATCGACGGGTTGCCGACCGGCTCGAAGTGGCCGGTGAATGCGAGGGCGCCGGTTTTGTGGTCGGCTTTGAACACCGTGACATGGTCCGCGCGTTGGTTGCAGCAGTAGAGGAACGCGCCGGTGGGGTCGAAGGTGAAGCTGCGGGGGTAGTTGCCGCGGGTCCATTCTTCGCCCGCATAGGTCAGTTCGCCGTTTTCGCCGATCGCGAAGATGCCGATGCTGTCGTGCAGGCGGTTGCCGGCGTAGACGAATTTGCCGTCCGGCGAGACGAGGATTTCCGAGCAAAAGTTGCTGCCCGCGAAGCCCTTGGGGAGAGTCGAGATCGTTTGTCGCGCGGTGAGTTTGCCCGAAGACGCGTCGTAATCGAACAGCGCGATCGTCGAGCCCTCTTCTTGGATCGAGTAGAGCCACGCACGCGCGGGGTGGAACGCGAAATGTCGCGGGCCGTCGCCGGGTGGGAGGGAAATGGAGGGCGTTTCGGCGGGCGCCAGCGTTCCTTTTCGCGCGTCGAACTTCCAGACAAAAATCTGGTCGAGGCCGAGGTCGACGTGCAGGACGAATTTGCCGGCGCGGTCGGCTTCGATCATGTGGGCGTGCGTGCGGTCGTGGCCGCTGATCGCGAAGCTGCCGGGCGGGGCGTTTTTGGCGCGGGTCGGGCCGATTTTGCCCGCGTCGATCTTCACGTCGCTCGGTTCGCCGAGTTTGCCATCTTCGAGGATCGGCAGGACCGCGACGGCGCCGCCGAAGTAGTTCGCGACGAGCAGGAATTTGCCACCGGGGTGCAGGCTGACGTAGGTGGGGCCCGCGCCGCCGGAGCGGACGGTGTTTAGGAGCTCGAGTTTGCCGCTCGCGCGGTCGATCGCGAAGGCGCTGACCGTGCCCTCTTTCTTCTCGCCGACGCGGTCGGTTTCATTGGCACTGTAGAGCCGCGTTCCGGCGGGGTTCGCGGCGAGGCAGCTGGGGCTTGTGCCCAGTTCGAAGAGGCCGCGGGGCGTCATTGCGCCGGAGGTGCGGTTGACTTCGAAGATGTGAATCCCGCGGCCGTTGCCGGGTGGGAGGTCGACTTGCGTGGGGAGGACGTCTTTCAGGGGGGCGCTGAAAGTGCCGACGTAGGCGATCAGCGGGGCGGTGTGTGTGGTTGCATGTGCGTGGACAGGTAGACGTGCGAGCGCTGCAGCGCCTGTAAAGGTCACTGAGGAAGCGAGGAAACGTCGTCGATCGAATGAAATAAGCGTCATTTTGGTTCGCTGGTGGCAGTTAGGCGTTTAGAACGTTTCAGGCATCAGAGTCTATCGCGGCAATCGACCGCCAACCACGCAACTAACAGACGAAAGTTGCGTGTGATGCGGCCTCGGCTAGAATGATGGAAAGAGGAGCAAGGGTATGCCATTACGAGATCACTTTCGCGGGCCGGTTGCCGATGAACGGTCCTGGGAAGAACTCCACGGCGCATGGCCGGGGGTGATGGCGTTTCGTTTGAACACATTCCTTCCGCCAGAGTATTACGCTGGCGTTCGTGTGCGTCTCGGGACAGCTTTCGAAGTCGACATCGGCACATTCGAGGATGACCGAATAAGTCGAGGAACCGATTTCGAAAATTCCAGGGCGGCAACCGCCCTCGCGCCGGCGACGCTATTGCTCGACACGGAGGAGCCGACGCCGCCGGAATACGAAGTCTTGGTATATGACAGGAAACATACGCGACGCCTCGTGGCGGCGGTGGAGATCGTTAGTCCGCGGAACAAGGACCGGGCCGAGGCTCGTGATGCCTTTGTCTCGAAGTGCCATGCGATGCTTCATCAGGAGGTGTGCGTGGTGATCGTCGATCCCGTGACGGAGCGATCGCCAAACCTCTACGCCGAACTGGCCGCCCGTCTCGGCGCCGAGCCGCCGACAACCGCTAATGGCCCGATTTACGCCGTGTCGTGCCGGGGCATCGCGAGGGGCGGGCGGTGGCGCGTCGAATCATGGGGGCAAGACCTGGGGATCGGGCAACCGTTGCCGACGCTCCCGCTCTGGCTGACCGACCGCGACTGGGTTCCGCTCGAACTTGAAACCACCTACGAGGAAACGTGCCGAGGATTGCGGATCACGTAGACAAGAGTTGAGTGTATTTCGTCGATCTAATCGACAATTTGCCCCCGGGCACCCAGCGCCTTGGGTGTGTGAAAAAGGGCTTGTTTTTGCGAAGTCGCCCAACTGGCCCAACTTGGCCACACTCAGAGGACTTGGTCAGGTTCGAGGGACAAGTTGGGGGAGGAGTTGGTGGCGGTGGTGGCGACGGTGGCGGGCTCTCGTGGATGGTGGCATTGTTGGCGGTTGGTGGCGGGAGCGGGTGGCTTGTGGCCGAGGTGGCCGTCTCTCTAGGCGGGTGGCTGCAGGTGGCCGAGTTCATTACGGATATTTAATCAAATATTGCAACAGAAATGTACAATAAATAGCGCCCTCTATGTCAGGATTTCTGTCACCACGCGGCAGGGTTCTACGCCGGTTAGTTTGCTGTCGAGGCCTTGGAATTTGACGCTGAATTTTTGGTGGTCGATGCCGAGTTGGTGCAGCAGGGTGGCGTGGATGTCGTGGACGGAGACTTTGTTTTCGACGGCGTGGTAGCCGAAGTCGTCGGTGGCGCCGTAGCTGAAGCCGGGTTTGAAGCCGCCGCCGGCGAACCACATGGTGAAGCCGGCGAGGTGGTGGTCGCGCCCGTCACCTTGGGCCATGGGGGTGCGGCCGAATTCGGAGCCGAAGACGAGGAGCGTGTCTTTGAGCATGTCGCGCTCTTTGAGGTCGGCGATTAGCGCGGCGACGCCTTGGTCGACTTCCTTGGCGGTGCCGGCGGAGTGAGCTTTGACCGCGCCGTGGTGATCCCAGTCGCGGTGGTAGAGCTGAATGAAGCGGGTGCCGCGCTCGGCGAGACGTCGGGCAAGGAGGCAGTTGGAGGCGAAGGAGCCATCGCCGCCGCGTGTGCCGTAGCGCTCGAAGGTCTTTTCGGACTCTTTGGAGACGTCCATCAGTTCGGGGACGCTGGTTTGCATGCGGAAGGCGAGTTCGTATTGGCGAATGCGCGTGGCGATTTCG
The DNA here is from genome assembly GCA_046595915.1 of Pirellulaceae bacterium. Classification (GTDB taxonomy): domain Bacteria; phylum Planctomycetota; class Planctomycetia; order Pirellulales; family Pirellulaceae; genus JBKJSI01. The sequence continues at coordinate 986 of JBKJSI010000124.1, read as the reverse complement.
GGGTCGTCGAGACGCTGTTCAGCGAGGCCATTCAAGGACTGGACGGCATCGACGAGTTGCCGCTGCTGGTCTTGGGAGACGCCCCTGGGGTTGCGGACGTAATGGACGGGATCGCCTGAGCCGCGGAATTCGACGCCTTGGAATTGGCCGGGCAGAAAGCCCGAGTGCCACTGGCGGGCGGCGATTGGTTGTTTTTGGCCATACTTGCCGGTGGAGACCATGACAACGAAGCCGGGGAGATTCTCCGATTCGGCGCCGAGGCCGTAGAGCAGCCAGGAGCCCATCGCGGGGCGGCCGTTGATCATCGAGCCCGTGTTCATGAAGGTGTGGGCCGGGTCATGATTGATGGCGTCGGTGTGGAGCGAGCGGACGATGCAGATGTCGTCGGCGCAGGTCTCGGCGAGTTTGGGCCAGATTTCGGAAATCGACTGGCCCGACTTGCCCCACTGCTTGAAGGCGTGTTGGGGGCCGAAGCAATTGAGTTTTGAGCCTTGGAGCTGGGCGATTTGCTGGCCGCTGGTGATCGACTCGGGCATTGGCTTGCCGTGGAGTTCGGCGAGCTTGGGTTTGTGATCAAAGGTTTCCAGATGCGTCATGCCGCCGGCCATGTAGAGCCAGATGACTCGTTTGGCTTTGGGGGCGTGGTGGAGTGGGTTGACGATGCCTTTAGAGTCGGGTGCGCCTGTGGCGAAGAGGTTTTGATGGGGGAGCATCGAACCGAGTGCCATCGCGCCGAGGGCGATGCCGGGGCGGTGGAGGAAGGTTCGGCGGGAGATGATGTCGGAGAGGGGAGTCATATTGAATTGCTTCTAGGTTGGTGGCTGAATTGGCCGTGTTTAGTCAGCAAAGCGGCGAATCGTTTTTTGTTTGTGGCTTTGTTTGTGCTTTGCTGACGAAACACAGCCATCTATGAAGAAAGAATTGTCAAGCCGTTTTGGATGCAGAGAGGTTCTTTGGTCGGTGGTGGTGATTCCCATCGCCGTCGG
>JBKJSI010000668.1:0-3733 GCA_046595915.1 Pirellulaceae bacterium | reverse complement strand
TTGGCCTTCGAGGAGGGTGAGGGCGTCGAGATCGGCGCCGTTGGCTTCGTAGCGGGTGCGGAGCTTACTGGGGAGGTCTTCGCCCGCCATGACTACGACGGCGCCCTGCGGCGCGACAGTGCCATCGGCAAATGTTCCGCCGCGACTGACAGTGCAGGCGATGGAGCAGGCTAGGAAACTCTTTCCTTCGCCGCCGAAGCCAACGAGGGTGGTGATGGCGCCGAGGGGGATGCGGGTAGGCCAGAGCCAGGCGTTGTGCTCGAGTTCGATGGTTTTGAAGGGGGTGAGGATGGGTCCGTAGGTTTGGGCGGGCATTTTTGGGGCTCCACATATCTGAAGGGTGGCCGCACGGGGTGCGCGGAGTCTTTAGGTATTATTGTGGAGTTGTGGCGCCATTTGGTGCAGTTTTTTTAGATTTTTTACCGCAGGGGACGCGGAGAGCGCGGAGGGGATTTGGGGGATGTGTAAGTTTTTGATGGGGGCGGGTTTGGGTGTTTTTCAGGGGGGGCCGAAGGGAAGGTTGGCTGGGGAATGATGCATCTTGGTAAAGGCCAGATTGATTGAGTCCGACCAACTCTTTGAAGCGCCCGAGGTTGCCCTGATTGGTTAACCGCGTTGCACTGGCATAGCCAATGCCAAACAAGTGAAGTTCAAATAAGTCAGCGCCACCCGTCCGAACTGATGCTTCAGCCGGGAATCCAAGGGTTGGAGAACGCCAGCCCGTAGTATCCGGCCAGAATTCCATCTACGAAACTCTATTCACCATCCTTCACGATCCGCACCTCTTAAGGGATACTATGCTTAAGTGGTAGTTTTTGTTCAGTGATTCCAGCTTGCAGGTGGGCAATTCAATGGCGGACGAGGAGATTGACGAAAATGATGAAGGAAGCCGCCAACTCTTGGATGACCTGATTGAAGCGTCGTCGATTCCAGAATCGCAGCTTCGTCGGCTTTCAGAGAGGCTTGTTGCGGAGACTGGCTTCCCTACGGTTCCGGAGGTAGTAGCGTCGGAAGTCAGTAATCCGACACAGGCAGAAGTCGTCACGCGACTACTTTTAGGTCTTGAAGAAGATTCGATGCCCGAACTTCTTGAAATGATTTCAGATTGGAGAGCATCGTCGGTGGAGACACAGGAAATGCTCCCTCAGGAAAAGTTCAATGCACTGAGCAAGAACCTTTCGATTCTGTTTCCTCATGCTTCTTCCATTGTTCGCACTAAGAAGGCTTATGAACTTCTAACTGCTACCGGTAATGAAGTTAAAGGAGTGAGGTTCGTATGCGACGCCAGGCCGGTATTTAACAAGTCTCGAACAGAGGTCGACGGCTTTGTCCTCATAACTACATTAAAGATCCACTTTGAAAGCTCTAAGTCTGAATCGAAGGAAATTGAATTTGTCCTGACGCCATCGGAACTCGATGCTTTTATTGATGAGGCTGCAGACGCCAAGAAGAAGATCAATGTGTTAGCAAAGAAGTTGAGCCAATTCTTGCCAATTGGATTTGCGACGGTGGAGCAATGAGCATGGCAACCATGTCAAAGCCCGATCCCAAAAAGAATGCTCGCGAATATTCAACACGCCTACTAAGGGCTCGTTCGCGCACCATCAACTTGGGCTCTGTCGGTGAGGTTCGTCAATTCGCAAAGTTTTGGCGAGGCTATAAGTCCGCGCAAGCAACGGCGAATGCACGTGCACAAAGAAAAGCTGCGGAATCAATTCTCGCAAGTAAGGCGGCGAGAAGATTGCATGGCAAAGTACCAATTGCTTCTTTGGTTCAGAGTGAAACGCAGGGGTATGATCAAGAGATTGAAAGCGGACTAGTTGATTATGTGGCGAATGCTTTCACTGGGATACTGAGGCCGAAGACGATCACTGGAGAAGATGCAGAACTACCTAAGAAATCGCCGCTTGGGGAGTATTACAAAAGGTCGTCTGATGATGACATTTGCACAATATTTAGTAACTACGGATACACTGAATACAAGTATTGGCTTGATAGGGAGTCGACACCCGATCTGAGATGGGCCCAAAGTCCAGATCTGATTCTCGAAAAGCTAGTTGATTCAAAAGCAACGTCGGACGAGATCTCAACCGCCATTTTGTTTGCAGAGGTTCAAGCCTTTGACGAAATTCAAACTACAGGGCTGTTAATTGCACTAAGAAAATTCATTGAGGAAAATCGTTTTACTCAAATAGACGAAGTTGTGACTGTTCTTGGAGCGGCCATACGCAAGTTTGCGTTGAAGATGAAACCGAGTGATTTTGGCGCCTTTGCGTCATGGCTTATGACTTCCGAAACACTCCGAGTACACCCCGATATAGAATTGGAGTTAGCGAAAGGCGCACTATGGCGAGTGAAGTACACTTCGCTCCTTGGTGTCGAGGACTTTTCGCAACTTATTCAGGGTCTGCGGGGCCTTGCTAGTGATTACTTAAAACCACGGCTGATTCTGGACAAGAACTATGCGTCAATTGCGAGAATTGCGATCACTGCAACGTTTGCCATGGAGGTGTGGATGAAAAGCATGGCAGAAAGTCAAAACTTGCGACATTTGTCTTTGGCAATGAACCTTGCATGGTTTCTTGAGGCTGTTGATTTTGAAGTGTGCAAGTTGATTGAGACGGTGGAGCATCGCGACAGCAGTTTTGCTGAAAGACTTAAAAGTTGTTGGCTCCAGGTTCTGCAAAAGGATGTTTAGTTGCCGGCCCATCTTCTTGACACAGATCCCAGCCATGTCTTGCCATTCGACGTGCTCGCGAAGGGTTCGGGACCGCTGCTTACTCACGCAATGCTTTTTGCTGAGGAGAAGGCCAAGGTCGACGTAACATTGGCAACGCAGTTGCAAGTTGTGCATATGGGACCGCCACTTGAGACGAGCATAAACACCGCAACTGTTGTTGGCACTGCCGAACTAAGACCAGGCGAAGTTATTAAGATTAAGGGCTTCGTTGAGGAAAACGCTAGAGAGATTAAGGCCGAAAGAGAAAGAATTAAGCGACTAAAGCAGGCCTATCATCCATTCGCCCAATACGTGATTCACCCGCATCAGATTGCCCCTAGCGCCGACTACTCTCTGTGGAGATATAGTTGCGCTGGATACGTTGCAACTGCCTATGAGAATGCTGGGCTTAAGTTACTTCTTAAGCAGTTTCCAATGAAGAGTGTCGCAGACCTAAAGAACCTCTATCCAACTCATGCGCACGTGTTAGATGACCAAGCGAAACGTGAGGCATTAGGGCTCAAGGGAGGGAACGAATGGCCAGTAATGTTAGTTGGCTACTTAATCCACTCTCTTGCGCGACCAGCACAAGTCATTCGAGACTCCGCATACCAGCCGAAGCTGAATGATGAGTTTTTTCCAAACAACGACGAAAGCACTCAATCGGCCAACCAAAATCCGAAAACACCGAAGTAGCTTTTCCTTGCGCAGGTTCCGAGAGCTGGCGTAATGGCTGTCGCCGCGTCCCTACCGATACTGCCCATGACACCCGTCGCGGGTAGCTCGGTTGGTGTGCTCACAACCGAGGTTTACGAGAGGCATCAGTTTGTGTCTTGCGCGGAGCCGTTACCCCGCCTTCTTGAGCTGAAACTCAGTCTCCTGCGACCCTGTTGGCGTTCGGGAGGCGGCGTGGAGGAGCCAGATTTGGGTTGTCCATTTGGGTGCGATCCACTCCCTGCGCGTTTTACGCGGCGATTTTTGCGGGGGTTTTCGGGATTTCCACGGGAGTTGCGG
>JBKJSI010000541.1:0-3897 GCA_046595915.1 Pirellulaceae bacterium | reverse complement strand
TTTGCATCAAAGTCGACCGCGAAGAACGCCCTGACCTCGATCAGATCTACATGACCGCCGTCCAACTCCTCACCGGGCGCGGCGGGTGGCCGATGTCCGTCTTCCTCACGCCCGCATTGAAACCGTTTTACGGCGGCACCTACTGGCCACCGGTACCAAGCCGAGGCATGCCCGGGTTTCTCCAAGTCCTGAAGGCCGTCGAAGAAGCGTGGCGAGTCCGTCGCGAAACCGCGCTCGAGCAGTCCGAAGAACTCACAAAAAACATTCAAGCCGCAGGCGAGTCCGCGACCGGGGTACCCATCGGACCCGAGCTATTACGCGACGCGGTCGAACGCCTCAACCGCGAATTCGACCCCATGGATGGCGGTTTCGGCCACGCCCCGAAGTTCCCGCACGCCATGGACCTACAACTCCTCCTCCGCATGTGGGCCCGCAACCCGCACCCGCAACTCCTGCATATCGTCGAGATCACGCTCGAAAAGATGGCCAAGGGCGGAATTTACGACCACCTCGCCGGCGGCTTCGCCCGGTATAGCGTCGACGAACACTGGCTCGTCCCGCACTTCGAAAAAATGCTTTACGACAACGCACTGCTGATGGGCGCCTACCTCGACGCCTACCTCGTCACCGGCAAACGCATCTACCAACTCATTGCCGCCGAAACCGCGAATTACCTGCTCACCTGGATGCTCGACCCCGCAGGCGGCTTTCACAGCACGGAAGACGCCGACAGCGAAGGCGAAGAGGGCAAGTTTTACGTCTGGTCGAAGGCGGAAATTATCGAAATCCTTGGCGAAGCAAATGGCAACGCCTTCTGCGCGATTTATGGCGTTTCTGAAGCCGGTAACTTCGAAGGCCACAATATCCTCCACATCACCAAAGATCCGGAAGCCTACGCGAAAGAGACCGGTGGTTCCCTCGATGCGATCGTTGAGGCTCTCCCTGAGTCCCGCAAAAAGCTGCTCGAGATCCGCAACAAACGCATTCGCCCAGGTAAAGACGACAAAGTCCTCACAAGCTGGAACGCTCTCGCTATTTCCTCTCTAGCTCGCGCCGGCGGAATTCTCGGCGAACCCAAATTCCTCACCGCCGCCCAAAACGCCGCAAAATTCTTGCTCACAACGATGCGCGATGCCGACGGAAACTTGCTCCACACCTACCGCGCCGGCGTCGCCCGCCAACCCGCGTTCCTTGAAGACTACGCCAACCTGACGAACGCACTGATCGATCTCTTCGAAGCCGACAGTAACTCGGTTTGGCTCGAATCGGCGAATGAGCTCGCCCAGCAAATGCTCACCCGCTTCGGCGACGCCAAAAGCGGCGGATTTTTCTTTACCGCGGAAGGCGCCGAGCCGCTCATCGCCCGTCAAAAAGATTCACAAGACCAAAGCACGCCCAGTGGAAACGGAATGGCCGCAACGGCGTTACTTCGACTCGCCACGCTTACCGGCGACGAGACTCTTCGCCTGGCAGCCCAAAAAACTCTGGAGTGCTTCGCGAGCTTCATGAAGCGCCATTCCCTCGCCGCCGGCCAATTGCTGATCGCGCTCGATTGGCATGTGGGACCAAGGCAAGAAAAAGTCCTGACACTCGGCGCCGATGCAAAGGACAATGAAACCGCCACGCAGATGTTCGTGAAGCATTTTGCTCCACTGGCGGTTCGCTGGATTCGTGCTGAGGGAGCAGTTGCGCCCACGGCCCTTCAATCTCTTGCAGACGGCAAGGTCTGCCAAACCGAACCCGTTCTCTATCACTGCGAAGGATTCGCCTGCCAGGCGCCAGCGATCGGCTTGGACGCCATCGAGCTGAAGTTGAAGGAAAGTTTATCAACCTAAGCACATCGCATCGTCACTGGCGCGAAGCTGGCGCAAATGCGGTAAATAGTCATAGCGCCGCGTGTGGCGAATTTGAGGGATATTCGGGAATTTAACGACGCAACGCCTTTTTGGACTTAATCCCCCCCACGTGGTCCGATCCCAACGCTTAGGCAGGCACACGGATTGGGCCTGGCCTCGTTAGGACGCATGGGGAGTCGATCGATGCAAATTCGCACCACGCGATTTGGCAACCTGGAAGTGGATCCGCTAGATGTCCTTCTGTTTACAGAGGGTGTCATTGGCTTTGAAGAATCGCGGCACTTCGTACTGCTCGGCGATGAGCGCGAGCCCGCGCTCGCCTGGCTCCAAAGTACGACCGATCCAGAATTGGCGTTCCTCGCTGTCTCACCACGTCGATTCCTTCGCGACTACCGCCTTCGCGCGGCGCAAGCCGACTTGGCTATGCTGCTGCAAGAAGAAGATGATGAGACCTTTGTTTTGGCTCTGGCATCGCGGAGCGAAAAAGGTTGGTCGATCAATCTTCGCGCTCCGATCGTCATCAATCCGGTGCGCCGATTGGGCAAGCAAATCGTAACGCTCGACGAACAACCGGTGCAGTTCGCGCTTCCGAGCTTTACCGGCAGCCTCCGAAAAACCGCGTGAGTCCGAACCTACCCCGCACAAATTCGCAAGACTTTGCGGGTTAGGTAGCGGCGCTGGTCAGACTGTCTCCGATACCTTTCTCTTGTCCCGCTGAACAATCGCGTAAGCGATGCACGCAGACCAGACTCGTAAGGCTTTGGTTTGACGAGCGAGCAAGTGGGATATGTCGAAACACATGGATTGGCCAAGACTCCCGGCATGGCCAGCCCTGGGCAATGGCGCCGAATAAATCGATTGGGAGGAAGGAGCGGAAGATGCTTGTCCTGTCGAGGCATCGCGACGAGAGCATCATGATTGGTGACAACATCGTCGTCACGATCGTTGACATTCGCGGGGATAAGGTACGGTTGGGCATCAATGCGCCGCAGGAAGTGCCTGTTCATCGGCAGGAAGTTTACGAAGCGATCCAGCGGGAAAACCGCCGGTCCTCGCAAACCAAGCCTGCCGAATCTCAAGAGATGGGCGCGGCCGCGCGACGCTTAGAAGGCTAGTAAGACTTGGGGCGCCCTTTGATTGAGCGATCGATTGAAGGGGAAAAGCCAAAGTTAAGGAAGAGACAAAATAAAGGGGCCGTTATCGGGAAAAAAGAGGAATTACCTTCATAAATCCGCAGGATTTTTGGAAGGAATTCCCCCACACTTCCGATGAAGCCCCAAGAGATCGTGGGGACTAGTTTTCGCAGCCTCGCTTGCGCGGACGGCGGAACGGTCACCGCATTTGAATGCGGCGCGGCAGGATTGTCGCCGTTTTCCTGTTGTCAGACTATTTCCCGTTGTTCGCGAAGCTGTCCGAGGCGACAGCCCAGCGGCAGGCCTCATGGAACGGTTCCCCACACCGGCCAGGGCGTAAAATTACAGCCTCATAGGGGTTTTGGTAAATGAGTCGCATCAATACGAATGTCAGCTCCTTGGTCGCGCAGAAGTCGCTGAAAAAATCGAACGCCGACCTCCAAGTTGCTCTTACCCGCCTCAGCACGGGTATCCGCATCAACGATGGTAAAGACGATCCGGCCGGTTTGATCGCGAGCGAAGCGCTGCGATCGGACATCGCGGCGGTGAACAAGTCGATCACCAATAGCGAACGAGCCAACCAGCTCATCGCGACTGCCGACAGCGCCCTCGGCCAGATCAGCAACCTGCTGAACGACGTCCGCGGCCTGGTTCAAGAAGCCGCCAATAGCGGCGTGCTTTCCGATGAACAGCTCTCTGCGAACCAGTTGCAGATTGACTCGTCGCTCGAAGCGATTGACCGCATCTCGCAAACCACCACGTTCCAAGGCCGCAAGCTGCTCGACGGCAGCCTTGATTTCACGACGACAGCCGGAACGAACTTCACCAAGCTTAGCAATCTCCAGATTGATCAAGCGAGCTTGGGATCGACCGGTTCGGTAACGGTCAATGTCAATGTCGCGACTGCG
>JBKJSI010000875.1:0-3879 GCA_046595915.1 Pirellulaceae bacterium | reverse complement strand
GTAGGTGCAAAACTTGAAGCCGCGGCGATATTCGAACTTGTCGACCGCCCGCATCAGGCCGGCGTTGCCTTCTTGGATGAGATCCAGGAAGGAGAGGCCGCGATTGCGATATTTTTTGGCGATCGAGACCACGAGGCGAAGGTTGCCTTCGGAGAGTTCGCGCTTCGCTTTTTGATATTCGGAATATTCGATCTTGAGCTTGCCGACGCGGTTGCGCAGGGAGCGCGGCGTTTCCTGGCAGGCCATCAAGATATTGCGATACTCGCGGAGCCACTCAGGGCGCTTGGCGAGAACATCGCGATCCTTCGATTGCTTGCTGCCGGAGAGCTTGCGGCGAAGCTCGTTGATCTTGTCGCTGAAGTCTTCGAGCGTGCGGATATGGTTTTCGATGCGCTGGGTGCGGAGGCCGAGCTCTTCGACGAGCCGGACGGCGCGACGGCGGCGACGGGCGAGGCGAATCCAGGCTTGATCGCGCTTGGCTTGGGGCTGCGACTTGCTCAGGGCGATGCAATAGTCTTTGCGATTGCGCTTGAGCAGGACTTCGAGCGTTCGCAGGTTGTGCGGCAAGCGCCCGAGGATTTGGTCCTTTTCGAGGCGATCGGTTACCGAGACTTGCACGGTGCGGTCGAAGGGGAGTTCCCCTTCATGGACGCGCTTGAGGGTGCGGTAAGCGATTTGGATGACGTAGTCACACTCGAGCAGGCGCGAGCGGAAGCGGGCGCGGGTGACTTCGATCTTCTTCGCGAGGAAGATTTCTTGTTGGCGGGTGAGCAGTGGGATTTCGCCCATCTGCGTGAGGTACATGCGCACCGGGTCATCGGACCAAGATTCGCCATCTTCGGGCGTGGCGAGGAGTTCATCATCCTCCACCTTGATCGTGAGTTCGGCGTCTTCCGGCGCGATGGCGGAAGAATCAAATTCATCAACCTCGTCGGCGCCAACTTCGTCCAACGCGCTTACGGCAAACGCTTCATCTTCGTCTGTGACGCGCGCTGTGGCTTCTTCGAGATCATCTATTAGTTCGTCGAACAACTCAGTACTCCTCCACCGAGATGACCGGATCATCCATTAATGTGGATGCGAATCGAAATTCGCTCCACAACATCGTGGGCGGCATTCCCGAGGGAACGTCGCCCTCCCTCATTCGCGTTGCGTTTTGGGGATGGTTGCTCGCAAGCATCCCATCGATGAAACCCAAAATCGGTTAGCGAGGTTAAGGTATTTTTTTCAGTGACGATGCCTTTGCAGACAACGTTGCCGAAGACTTAGCGTGAAGACATGGCAATCCAGCCAGAGCTGCGCGAAGCTTTCCGTAATTCTACCACCGCGAAAATGCGCTTTGAGGCATCGCGGGAAATTGGTAAAAAATTACGTCTGCGTTGCGTTGACTGCTGAGGCTGGGTTTTCTCTTCGCCCTGACTGCGAGGTTCCGTTTGCGAGATCCCGTCTGCGAGCCTCGCGAACTCCGCCTGACCCCGAAAGCTTACCTACGTCTGGGGTCAAAAACGCGTAGAGGCCAAGCAACACTTGGCGCCACTCGCGAAATTTTTCAAGCCCAAGATGACGGTAGAGCGCGACGGGAATCAATCCGGGAATCAATCGAAGCCGCGCGGATTGCCCACATGGGATTATCCCAATGGGGCGTCGCCGCGTGGACGGATAGAGTGATTCGCACTTGTGAGCCCCGAGAGGTTAATCTCGAAGGCTAGGTCCGAAGACCTTGTGCAAATAAACCCACCCTCACCATGTCGCGACCGTCATCTTGACTAAGCACCGCTGTCCCTTGCTGAACTTACGGACCTGTCAAGCGATTGGTTCGCTGGCGGGTCCGAAGTGCGCTTTATCGCATGGTCCAATTCTATTTAACCGGCGGCGACGGTCCAGCCAGATAAATGGCTTTTTATCTTTATCGCGGTCAAAACTTCATCGAAGTCCGCTAACGGAACCCTTTCGGGTCGACATTACTCGGGATAGCATAACGCGGCTTTGAAATGGCGATTTTGCGTCTTTTTTCGCGGGATTTTTTGTACCGCGATGATTTTGCGGCGGTACCGCGACTAGGCGGCGCACCAAGATCGCCTAAGGGGAATCGCGGCCCCGTTAGCATTGAAATCACCAAGTGACTTCTTTAAGCGTCCTCGTTTCAAGCGTCCTCGTATAGCTGAGTATTTTCCAGATGAGTGGTAAGTCTTTTGAGGGGAAGGTTGCGGTAGTCACCGGGGCGAGTCTCGGAATTGGCCGGGCGGCGGCTTTGGCTTTGGGACGCGCCGGGGCGAAAGTGGTGGTGAATTACAACAAGAGCCGCGAAAAGGCGGATGAAGTGATCCGCGAAATCGAGGCTACCGGGAGCGAGGCGGTTGCTTTTGCGGCGGATGTGGCCGATCAAAATGCGGTGGAAAGCCTTGTGGCCAAAGCGGTTGAGCGATTTGGCAGGCTCGATGTGGCTGTTAGCAATGCGGCCTATAGCGACCGGGAGCTGTTCTATAAGGCGGATATGGCGGGGTTTCGCCGCACGGTTGATGTAACGATGTGGGGGGCGTTTTACCTGCTGAGGGCCGCTTCGCAGCAGATGATTTCTCAGGGGGGTGGGGGGGCTATTGTGATGGTTAGCTCGCCGCACGCTTTCATTCCGGCACCGCGGGCGATGGCTTACAACATGTCGAAGGCTGCGCTCGAGCATATGTCCAAAACGGCGGCGATTGAGCTGGCGGAGCATAAGGTGCGGGTGAACATCATTCAGCCGGGGTGGACCGATACGCCGGGGGAGCGGAAGTTTGCTTCGGAAGAGACTTTGGAGACGGCGGGCGCGAAGATTCCCCTTGGCAGGCTCGGGAATCCGGATGAAATGGCAAAGGCGATCTTGTTTTTGGCCGATCCGGCGAATGACTACATGACGGGGGCGGCGCTGCTTGTCGACGGCGGAATTAGTCTGCCTTGGTGGGCTTCTCGCGGGTCGGCTGCACCGGGTTAGACTCAGTAGGTAGACTCAGCAATGATCAATTTGCGGTGAAATTTCGAACCGAAACCGTTTTGATGCGATAATGTAGCGCTTCGGCGAAGATCGCCGTGCGATCCTTGGGAGATTGGGACGAATGCCGTCTGTTGCTGTAGGGCCTTCTGTTTTTGAAATTGATTGTGCGTGCGGGCAAAAACTGACCGTCACGGCGGGTCAGGCGGGTTCGCAGATTGCTTGCGTCTGTGGCAAATCGGTGGATGTTCCGACGATTCGAGAATTGCGGCGACTTGCTGGGCCGGAATCAAAGGTCGTCCAAAAGTCAAATACCAAAATAGATCCGCGCGCTGCGCAAGACGAGAATAGCCGACTTGTATTTTCTGTGATGGCAATCGGCTTGGTTCTGGGTGGATTGGCGATTGCAGCTTCCTTTTACTTCTTTCAATCGTCGATCGAAAATCAAGAGGTTGATCCTCGGTTTTTGGCGATGCTGAACACGGCGAACGAGAAGATCGATGAAGCGCCGATCAACGACCTCTGGGAAGAATGGAAACACTATCGCGACGTCGGGTTAGGCGAACATCAGGTTTGGACGCCGGTGTTGAACAAACAGCGTGCGCAGAGCGCGCTTTATGGAATTTATTTTGGACTCGGCACGGCCGGGCTTGGCGCCATCTTATTCTTATTTGCAATGATACTTCCACGGCGCACGGCGATTGCTAAAGCCTGATGACTAATACGCATCCTAACTTGAATCAGCGCGATTGACGTAATCTGCGGCACAGACCGTTTTCATGAGTTCGGGGTTTAGGACGGCCGATTTCCAAGCGCTCATCGCGGCTTCTTCGAGCGCTGCGTAGTCTGCATAGACTTTGTTCGACCAATAGTGGCTCTTGAGGTAGTGCCAGAGGTTTTCGATGGGATTC
>JBKJSI010000413.1:0-10535 GCA_046595915.1 Pirellulaceae bacterium | reverse complement strand
TGATGAAAATACGCGGATTCAGCGCGCAGGGAGTGGATCGCACCCCGTAATTCTAGCTCAGAAAATCATCGGCTCGAAAAACCCCTAATCCGACAAACTAGTTTCCAACCCTTCTTCCGTACGATTCGAAGTGGATGAAGTTGAAATCTCGCTCGACTCGTTCCCACCGGAAGGTGCAGGCGCTTTCGCCAGATACGATTCGGCATCTTTACGATGGATCACTGTCACCAGGTGCCCGCCCCTTTCGCTGCGATAAAACGCATAATTCAGCCCGTAGGGTTGATCTTCGGCTTGATGCAGATAACGGCCGGCGATGCCCCATTTGCTTTCGATGATACAGGTGCCATCAAGCAGAATCCCGCTAACGATGCCTGTGTGCAGCAACTCACCTTGTCCACCTCGGTAAACAATCACATCTCCAGCAGCTGGAATGCCCTGCACGGTGTATCCGTTTTCTGTCAGTATTTGATCGACCGACCGGCCTCGCAAAAGGAATTTGCCGCCGGTAAAGACCCATCCGTGGCAATTCGCATTGAGGTTGGCATCCCCCCTTGGGATGACTTTGGCCCCCGCAGGGATCATCGTGCTGTTCGCCAACTGATTTCTTACTAGACCGTTGCTTTCGCGAATGTCTATTTCATAGAGGGGGATTTGCGTTCCAGCGTCCGTGATCGCGAGGTATTCCGTGTCCTCGCTCATCAGAGTATGTGAATCCAGTGGAATTTCGTTCAAGTGCTGCGTTCCAGGCTGGTACATTCGGCAGCTGAACCACACCCCAACTCCAACCAGAACCAAAAAGTGAGTCAGCCGTGTAACGAATGATGCCTGTTTGCCCAAATAACTTGATCCAAAGCGGGCCGCAAAACCTACGATCGCAAAAGCCAAAATGCCAATGGCGGAAATCAAGCTCAACCCAATCATCATGGAAGGGTCAAGTCGACGTACAAGCACTCGACTCAAATCCCCGGCAAAAAAGCAAAAAAGAAGCACGCCGGAGAACCAAAAAAAGCCTTCGGTAACGACACGGCGACGTGACCAGCCAACTTCCGCCTTGCTAAACGCAAAATGAACAACCGCCCGAAGGATCAATAATGCACAAATCGCTAGCGCGAGCAGCGACTCGATTAGCTCGGACGGTAAGACGAGGATGTCAAAATCGAACATAGTCAGCGGAAGCCCAAGACACGAGTTCAAGCTATTATCTGGTCAAGCAATCAATAGGAAACAGCACAGCGGTCCGTCATCCGCGTTCTTCCCCTAAGCTCTGTAAACACCTGTTTGATAAACAAGTTTTGCGGCTACGTAAAGAAAACGGTCAATCTCTTCATGAAAACGGCGGTTATCTTCCTGCTAACCAGTTTGTTCGGCTGGCTTTTCCTAATAGTCGGCCTCAGCTGGACCTATACAATCGCCGCGTTTTTCGCTCGTAAGCCGCTTCCCTTGAGCCGAACTCTTGGTTTTGAGCCTCCCCAGAATAGGGGGCTCGCCGATATTCTGGTAAATGTCTTGATCTACGGCTTGGCGACCCTGGGCACTCTTGAAGCCCTCCGATTCCTGGGGTTCATCGCCATTACCAAGGATGCCGCCTCAGGCGCTATCCGAATTCAACCGATCCAGTTCTACGCGGCTGGCGGAGCCCAGGTCGCCGCCATTATGGTGGGAACTGCGTTTATTTGCCTTCGCGCCCGGTTGAGCCCGGGTCGGTTCGGTTGGGATTTGACCTTTTGGCGTCACGATTTGCTCCTTGCTCTCTACAGTTTTGGCGTGATCATTGTTCCCGTTTTCGCCATTCAAGGCTTGCTGGCGCAGATTATTGACTATGAGCACCCGGCGATCACGCCGTTCAAACAGAACAAAAGTTGGGAGTTTTTTACGGCCGCGACATTTGCCGTCGTCTTCATTGGGCCGATCGCGGAGGAGTTTTTCTTTCGCGGCATTCTTCAAGCTTGGCTACAGCGGATCAGTGTGCTCGGCGCGAAATCACTCGGGGAACTCCTGGCGCCTACGCCGGTTCCCACGATCGGACTTGAAGCCGTCTTGAGCGCCGAGGAACTGCATTCCCTCTTGCCGGTACCCGATTCGCAGAATCCTTATGCCTTCGATTCAATTGCAACGGCAACGCCGACAACGCCAGTCGGCCATACCGAGCCAAGCTGCGAAGGAAGTCTCATGCCCCAGTGGCCGGTCTGGGTTACCTCCGCAATCTTCGCCCTTTTGCACTCCGGCCAAGGCGCCGCCCCCGTTCCGCTGTTCATTTTCAGCGTGATGCTTGGTTACCTGTACCGCAAAACCGACCGGCTGTTGCCGGTGATCGCGATGCACATGTTTCTCAATGGCCTTTCGATGGCAGGTCTCGCGCTGTCGACGGTGGTGGGTCCGAAATAGCCGAGGCTGGCTCTTTCTGTTTGGTCACTCCGGCCAAATAAGTCGCATGCATTGGTCGTACGTCGATCCACTGCATGCCGGCTCGCTGGGCTGCTTCGATGCCTAGATCGGCGTCTTCGTAGACCATGCAGCGGTGCGCGGGGACGCCGAGTCTCTTTGCGGCTTCCAAGAAGACGTCGGGATCGGGTTTGTGTTTTTCGGTGTCTTCGGCGGTCACGATCGTGTCGAACCAATCGAGGCAGCCGATCATTTCTAGTTGGCGGCGGACCACGTCGCGCCAACCGCCGCTGGCGACGGCCATTTTCTTTTTGCCGCGATATTCGCGGGCGATTTCCAGCACGGGCGGGATTGATTCGAGGCGATGGAGCAGTTCGTAAAACGCCATTTCCTTTTCTTTGGCCATCGACATGGGGTCGGCGACGGGTTTGCCTTGCTCCTGGGCGAGCATGGCGATGATTCGCTGGGAGGGAATGCCGGCGAGGGCGTAGAAACGCGCTTCTTCTAGGACCAAGCCGTATTTTGAGGCGGTAAGGCTCCAGGCTTCGAAGTGGAGGGGCATGGAATGCGTTAAGGTTCCGTCGCAGTCGAAGATCAGGCCGTCAATGTTGTGCATGCTTGCGGGTCTGTGAGCGAAAGGGAGTGAAAAGGGCTTGTTTTTCCAAACTTGCAGTCTTGTAGTCTTGCGCGCACTCGGCAGGGACTCATCTTTGGCGCACAAGTTAGGAAGAAAGTCGGTGGCTGGTGGCCGTGGCGGGCGCCTCTCGTGGCCGGTGGCTGAGGGTGGCCGTCACTATGTTGGAAATTTATCCAGGAAGTTGAATTGATGACAAAATGCTGTTTAAATTGTTAATAAAGAAGGCCATTGATCGCTAGGGGCGATCAATGGCCTGGATGAGCTTTGCGGTTCGTCGGGGGCTTCCGCTTCACGGTGCGCCCCCGCCACCCTTCGGCAATGTTGGAACTCATTCCGCCTAAAGGCGGGACTCCAACCTAGTACATGTCGTAGTCGCCGCCGCCAGAGCCGCCCTTGGGGGCGTGCTTGTCGGACTTTGGCTTTTCGGCGATTAGCGCGTCGCTGGTGAGGAGCAAGGTCGCAACGCTTGCGGCGTTGCTGAGGGCGGTGCGGGTCACCTTGGTCGGGTCGATGACGCCGGCCTTGACGAGGTCTTCGTAGACATTCGTGAGCGCGTTGTAACCAAAGTTGCCCTTACCATCGAGCACCTTCTCGCACACGATGCTGCCGTCTTGACCCGCGTTCTGCGAGATCATGGTCAGCGGGGCGCGGCAAGCGCGGAGCACGATGTTGTAGCCCACGACTTCGTCGTGCGAGAGGCTTTCATTCGGCTTGCATTGGGAAGCGGCGCGAAGGATCGCGACGCCGCCGCCGGGCAAAATGCCTTCTTCAACGGCTGCACGGGTTGCATGCAGTGCGTCTTCGACGCGAGCCTTCTTCTCTTTCATTTCGCTTTCGGTCGCGGCGCCCACGTTGACCTTGGCCACGCCACCGGAGAGCTTCGCAAGACGCTCTTCGAGCTTCTCACGATCGTAATCGCTGGTTGCGGCGTCGATCTCGCGGCGGATCTGGTCGATCCGAGCCTTGATGTCGCTGCCTTTGCCGGCGCCTTCGATGATGGTGCAATTGTCCTTGTCGATAATGATCTTCTTGGCGCGGCCCAGATCCGAGATCGGCAGGGTTTCGAGCTTGAGGCCGAGGGCTTCAAACACGGCTTGTCCGCCGGTGAGGATCGCGATGTCTTCGAGCATTGCCTTGCGACGATCGCCGTAGCCAGGCGCCTTTACCGCGGCCACTTGGAACGTGCCACGGAGACGGTTGATGACAAGCGTAGCAAGCGCCTCGCCTTCAACGTCTTCGGCTACGATCAGGAGCGGCTTGTTCTGTTGAACGATGCCTTCTAGGAGCGGCACCATTTCCTTGATGTTGGTGATCTTCTTCTCGTAAACAAGCACATAGGCGTCTTCGAGAACGCAGTGCATGTTCGTCGGATCGGTGACGAAGTACGGCGAGAGATAGCCGCGGTCGAACTGCATGCCTTCGACCCATTCGACTTCCGTCTTGAGGCTCTTGCCTTCATCGACGGTGATCACGCCATCCTTGCCGACTTTGTCCATCGCGCCTGCGAGCAACTCGCCGATTTCGCGATCGTTGTTCGCGGCGATCGAGGCGACGTTCGCCATTTCGGACTTGTCTTTGATCTTAATCGACATTTTGCCGAGCTTCTCGGACATGTCGGCTACGGCCTTTTCAATACCCTGCTTCATTTGCACGGGATTGACGCCTGCGACGACTGCCTTGAGACCTTCGTTGAAGATCGCTTCGGCGAGCACGGTCGCGGTGGTGGTGCCGTCACCGGCCACGTCGCTCGTCTTGCTCGCGACTTCGCGAACCATCCGGGCGCCCATGTTTTCGTAGGGATCTTCGAGATCGATTTCCTTGGCGACGGTGACGCCGTCCTTGGTGACGGTCGGGGAGCCAAAGCTCTTTTGCAGAATGACGTTGCGACCCTTTGGTCCTAGCGTCACTTTCACAGCTCTGGCGAGCTTCGATACGCCGCGGCGAATTGCTTCGCGGGCTTCCTGATCAAATGCGATAATCTTCGACATGTTTTTATGTAACTCCGGATGAAATACGGCTTTTGTATTGGGGGTGAGCTGATTGCTGGGGGCGGATGTCGGGTGAGTATTTGTGGGGACGAAGTCTTGCGCGACATCCGACCCCAGCCACCCATTCCTCACTTCATGGCCTTGGGTCTACCCCACGCCATGCCACCCACGTTTTGCTGGTTAGTTAGTCTTCGATGACGGCGAGGATGTCGTCTTCGCGCATCAGGAGAAGTTCGTCGTCGCCGACCTTGAAGGTTTCGCCGGCGTAGCTGGAGAAGATCACGCGATCACCGGCTTTGACGCCGATGACACTGCGGGTGCCGTTTTCGAGCAACTTGCCGTTGCCGACGCTAATGATGGTGCCGCGAGCGGGCCGATCCTTCGCCGAATCGGGCAGGACGATGCCGCCGGAAGTCTTCGATTCCGCCGTTTCACGCTCGACTACGACGCGATCGCCGAGTGGTTGTAGTTTGGCCGCTTTGAGTCCGCCGCCTGCCTTCTTTTTCGTTGCCGTCGACATTCACCAACTCCTACGAGGTTTCGATAAGACTGAATTTCAGTGGAAGCTTAATGACCATCTTGGTGCATTCGCGCCCCTTCGTGGAGCAGAGAGAGGAGCAACAAGGGGTCGGGAAACGCAATATGGCTGCGTAATATCTGGGACTGTCAAAAGGACGAACGTAGCCCTAGATGGCCGCCTTAAAGGCAAGTTCCGCGCCAATTTCCTGGCATCGTACGCAAGTACTTGCTACGACAGCACCTAGGTGGCAACATTGAGGTAAGGATGTGGCGCAAACCTCCATCCCATTCCCTCGCATTCTCGTTCCGCTGTCATTTTGACAGATTGTTTCGGGAAGAGTTGTGAATCGGGACATCCCAAGCAAAAATGGCCATTCCCCCGAAAACGAACGCGCCGGCGCACCGGCAGCCGACATTCCAGAAAGATATCCATGCCGATTCGCGTTAAGTGCCAATGCCAGCAGCAGTTCGACGCCCCGGACCATCTGGCTGGAAAGACCGTCAAGTGCCCTAAATGCGCGTCGCCGATCCGTATTCCCAATCCCACCGCCTCCACTCGCACCGCTCCAACGCCGCCATCGCTGATGGCAGGCCTGCTCGATGAGGTCGGCGTCAAACAGCGCGTTGCCACGGGCTGCCCTGGCTGCGGCGCCGGTTATGCTCCGGACGCGGTTCTGTGCGTCGAATGTGGTTACAACTTCCGCACCGGTAGAAGGATGGAAACCAAGTCGATCGCTGCAGAAGCGACCGACGGCGTCAGCGATGGCCACGGCGTGAACGCCGAATTCTTGCTGCAAAAAGCGCTGCGCGATCAAGAAGCCGAACGCGTGATGCAGAAGAAGATGGTCAGCTTTGGTATTCCGTGGTGGGGATATCTGCTGATGCTCATTGGAATCATTGCCTTCATCATCGGAATGGGAAGTTTGCCACAAGATTTGGCAATGGTGATAGCAGGTTGGATTCTCGTCGTGGCATCGCAAATTCTCGGATTCACCGTCTCCATTTGGCTTTACGTGATTGCCTTCAAGGACAGTACAACTCAAGGACTTTTGGTGCTGCTAGTGCCCTGTTATGCGATTGTCTATATCTTCACGCATTGGGATGAATGTGCTGGTCCATTTTTCTTGTACTTGGGAGCGGTAACGCTCAGCACACTGGGTTATGGTGCATTTGAACTTTCAAAGATTATTGGCAAGGAAGAAGGCGAAGTCATGCTGGAGGTTTCCAAGACTATTCTTTTCGCAATCCTGTACTAGCATTTCCTACGAATTTCTCGAAACATCATCGTGGAGTCCCTTAATGATCCTATCGCGATTTTCCCTCGCCGCGATTCTAGTTGCAGCAATGAATTGCGCAGCCTTCGCCCTCGACCCCGAGCCCGGCAAACAGATCGCCGCCAGCCTCGAAGTTCCCGCTGTCGAGGGTGAGGCCAAAGAGAAGATCCACTTCTGGCTCTTCGCGCCCGCTAATCACGCAGAAAAAGAAAAGCTGCCGCTGCTGATCTTTCTGCATGGCGCCGGTGAACGGGGGGAAAACCTCGACAAAGTCAAAGTTCACGGCCCACCGAAAATCGTCGATGGCAAGGCGGACTTTCCTTTCGTTGTCCTTTCGCCCCAGTGTCCCAATGGGCGCTGGTGGAGCGCCAAACAAATCGTTTCGCTCATCGAGCAAGCCGCCGCCGATCCCAAACTGAAAATCGATCCCGAGCAAATCCACCTGACCGGCCTCAGCATGGGCGGGTTTGGGAGTTGGGCGGTCGCCGCGGAGATCCCCGGCAAACTTGCCACGGTCACGCCGATTTGCGGCGGCGGTGATCCCAAAACGGCCGGCAAAATCAAATCGCTGCCGATCTGGGTCTTCCACGGCGATAAAGATGGCGCGGTAAACATCAAGAAAAGCGAAGAAATGGTCGCCGCTGTCAAAGCTGAAGGGGGGAACCCGATTTTCACGGTTTATCCCGGGGTGGGGCACGATTCGTGGACGGCCACGTACGCTAGCCCGTTGCTTTACGATTGGATGCTCGCTCACAAGCGTAAAGCAGAGTAGAACACTCCGGCCGTACTAAAACCAAGATTGTAGCGCGGCGAGCGAATTACGTTTGGCCGCCCATTTCCTTTTTCGCGCAAGGACTTCGCGTGAGTAACCCTTATCAATCGCCCTTAGGATATGAACCGGCGCCCGTCAAATATGCGCCGTTTAAGATCTCGCGAACGCACGTTGACTACTCCGAGGCAATAAATTTCGCTTTTTCTCATCCCAGTTATCTGGTGAATTTGATTTTGATGGGATTGGTGAATTGCATTCCCGTTCTCGGTGCGATGGTTTCTTATGGCTATCTATTCGACGATTACGAAAAACTACTGAAAGAAGGCCGCCCAGCTCCAACTGAATTTAAGATCTTCGACAAGTTCGGCGAGTACCTTCAAAGAGGCGTGATGCCATTCCTGGCTGTGCTCTTGGTGGGGATTGGCGCGTGGTTTCTATCGATGCTTTGCATGGTTCCGTTTTTCATTCTCAGCGGAATTCTGGCGAAGGGATCTGAAGAGGCCTCGATGGTGTTTATGATTTTGGGGCAGCTGGTCAGCGGTTTGCTCAACGGAGTTCTCAACTTCATCGCTTTGCCAATTGCCTTTCGAGTGGGGCTTTCCAATCGCTTTGAGGAAATTACCAACGTCAACTGGTCATTTTCGATGGTTAAGGCGATGTGGCTGCCAATGTTAATCGCTGCGATCCTTTCATGGTTTATTGCCATGATCGGCTTGACTGCTGGATTTCTACTTTGTTGTGTGGGCATTATTCCAGCTGGTGCACTCATCCAGTGCTTCTATTTCCAAATTCAACGGCAGATCTACGAGATTTACATTACCAAAGGTGGAGAGCCGATTCCCCTTCAAGTTGAAACTATTGGAAAGTAAGGGCCCACTGGGGAAATCGAAATGTCACAATCGCCGCCCATGCAAATGACCGAGGCGGCGCCCGAACGCAAGCCGCGTGCAGCATTCGAGCCGCGGCTTCGCTTCATCGAAGCCTATACCTGGTTGTTCGAAAGCCCCAAGTGGTTTTTGAATTTTTTGCTTGTCGCGCTGCTGGCCAATTTCCTGCCGATCATTGGGCAGTTCGTTGCGTTTGGATATCTCTTCGCGTGCGTCGAGGATCAAATCCGCACGCCGCGCTTTGGCTATGTCGATTTAGATCTCAACAAATTTGTTGAGTATCTCAAACGCGGAGTTTGGCCCTGGGTCGTGCAGTTCGTTTCATCGGTCCTGGGCATTCCCTTCGCCATGGTGTGCTATTTTCCCTTGTTCTTTTATGGGTTAAGGCTGATTCAGACTCGCGATGAGATGTGGTCCCTTTTGGGCGGTCTGGTGATCGGCGTCTCTTATGTCATTTACATCTTCATCATCGTTCTCATCAATGTCGCACCGATTCCGCTCATTTTTCGCGTCGGCATCACGGGGAACATGAAGGATGCTCTCCAGTTCCGCTGGGCATTTTCCTACCTTCGAAAACTGCTGCCCGAACTCTTTCTGCTGACGATGATGACCTCGCTGATTTCCCTTCCGCTCGTTTTCATCGGTTTGCTGGCTTGCTTCATCGGAATCTGGTTCATCGCTGGGCTGCTCTATTTCGCTGGTTTTCGACTACTTTTACAGCTCTATGAGATTTTCCTTGCCCGAGGCGGCGAACCGATCCCGCTACCCATCCCACCTGCGCCCTTACCTCCGCCGCCGCTGAAAATTTCGATCGACCCAATCTCGCCTTTCATGCCTGAGGCAGGTTAGGATTAAGAAAGATCGAAAACGCGGAGTGAATCGATGCCAATCCATCTGGTCTGCGAATGTGGGGCGAGAGTCATTGCGCCCACCAAGCGCGCCGGCCAGTCGATTCGCTGTCCTAAATGTGATTCGCGTATTCCCGTGCCTGGCGGCGAAGGTCAAACGCCCAGCGCCTTTTCAAGTCCCACCCGGCCCAGTCGACTTGAGAGCGCTATCTCCGATCTTGTTACCGCGCGCCACACTGACACGCCGCCTCCGCCGCGCCGCGTTGATCGAATCGATCCACCTCAGGAAAAACTCCGCCCTACGCCTATGGCGCCGACGATGATTCCCGCAACGGTGGCGCGACTCGAATCTGCTGCCAAGCTTAATCCCGCCCCAGAGCCCCGAACCGAGTTTCGGGAGGAGTTTCGGGAGGAAGCTCGACCCCTCCCTGTGGCAGTCCCCGAGTCAGTTAGCTCGCACACCACGTTCTCCATCGACTGCCAGGTCGCGCTCGAACAGGTCGCGCTTAATAAGGCGCCGGCGATTTCTGTTGCGCCAGCTGCCGCGATCACGCGCCCCATCCGAATCGTAACGGCCCAGCGCGGCGGCCAAGTCGACAAAGGCTGGCTCGGCGCCGTCTACGGTCTCGCCCTGCTCTGGTCGGCTCTGGCACTCGTTGGCGCCTTTGTGGCTGTCCTAGAAAGCTATACTTACTACCGCACCGAGGAACTCTGGCGATTGGAACGCTGGGCTTTTTTGGTTGTTGCCGCGAGCACCATTCAGTTTGCCCTCGCGATCTATATCGCCCAAGCCGCCGACTGGATTGCCTGTCGGGCCGCCGCGGCGGTCATCTCCTGCATCGCCGCGATTGAAGCCATGGTCTTAGCCGTCACTCTCTTTAGCAATCGCGACGCCTGGTTCGCCCGCTTCCTCGATCTATCGCCGCACATGCAGAATAACCGAGCCATCGGCGTTGCTTTGTTGCTCACGCTCCTCAGCATCCTGCTGGCTTACACCACCGCCAGCCTCAGTCTCTCTTGGCAACGCGACGAAGAACGCAGGCAAGCAAAACGCTCCCTCGCCTAGCGTTTGAAGCGTCACTGCAACGACGTCATTCGATCAAGTGCATTGGTTGATCGAAGAGTTGGAGTGGGGATCCGAGCCGTGTTTAGAAAACAAAACAGACTGAATTAGTCTTGCAAAACAGCCTGTTTCGCCGTTTTGTTTTCGAAACACAGCCACACATCC
>JBKJSI010000281.1:0-3930 GCA_046595915.1 Pirellulaceae bacterium | reverse complement strand
GGGGATGACCCTCGCCACAAAATCGTTGATCTGCGGTGTTTGGCCCGCACGCCACGCTGACTCAAACCGGTCGCAGGCTTCATCAATTTTTTTGGCGCGGCCTAGTGCAACTTTTGGGTCATTCATGGTGGGGGTTGCTCTGGCGAATTTCGGTTGGGCGAGTCGCCATTAAGATTGAAACGGAGAAACGCCGGGTCGCTTTCGGGGAAAAAGCGACATGGTGGGATCGATGGCGTACCACAGGGCCTTGATATTAAGCCACGTTGCCCAGCCCAAGCAAATCGCCGTGACGATTAGCCCAGCAAGTGGATGGGCGTTATACGCCGGCGCGATGATCAGCAGGCTACAGGGCAGGAAAACCAAGGAGCCAACGAGGGCCCCGGAAACTGCTTTAAATCGAGTGCAGATACCAGGATTCGGATCGTAGATGCCACAACAAGGGCAATAACTGGCGTCTACGCTGCAAGGCATATGGCCGCAGTGTTTGCAGGTCGGTTCAACGAACATGGTGCGTCCCTTTTTACAATCCAGAATGATTTTCGGGCCAGGTTCAAACACCCCGGCAAAGCGTTCATGCCTTTCTGCCGCCGGTTCCCGACATTGATTCTTCGGAAAGAACGAAGAAAGAGGTCTTTTGCAAAAATCGCAGGAAATATGGATTGTTCTGCCGCCGGCGCGTCCCGGAGGAGAGCACGAAAGAAAATTGCCGTTCGTTGTCGGGAAGCACTGACCATTCGCCATAAACGGGCAACGGGAGCACTTTTGCTCCTCGCGACCTTTTTGCCCCATGGAGACTCCCTCATGCGATCCATGATTTTTGCCGCCCTCGCGCTGCTGCTTTCAAACGCCGTCTGGGCTCAGGATTCGAAGTCGCCTGCAACATCAGCTGTATCGACGGATGTTTCGCCTTCATCGGCACTGGGCGATAAGTTTGCCCCGTCGGCCATCGAGCAGCAACTTTTGGATCTCGCCAATCTTGAGCGAAAAAAGGCGGACGCGGCGCCGCTAGTTTGCTCGCCACTTTTGATCGATGCAGCACGCCGCCATTCGGCAAATATGGCTCGCCAAGGCCGCCTTGACCACACTCTTGATGGAAAATGCTTGGGTGTGCGGCTAGATGAAGTCGGCTGCGCCTGGGGCTATTGTGCGGAGAACATCGCCATGGGCCAGCGTTCCCCGGCCGAAGCGATTCAGTCCTGGATGCACTCGCCCGGTCACCGCGCCAATCTGCTTAGCTCCAATTGCACGCAAATCGGCGTCGCGGTCGCCTCGGGCGCAGGCGGCCAACCCTATTGGACGATGGTGCTCTCCCATTCCCGATAATTTCACTTTTTCCCATTATTTTCCAAATCGCTGTCGGGTGCGGCGCCTTGTTCGACATGAACCAGGTATCGCTCCTAGCAACGGCCCTACTTTCTCAAATTGGAGTCAAGCTAATGCCCCGCTATAAGACATCGTTCCTGCTCTCCATCGTCCTCGTGGCTTTCCTGTCCGCCACACCCAGCGTGACCCTTGCCAAAGACGACAAACTCGACGCGCTAGTCAAACAACTTGCCGATAAGAAGCCCGAAACCCAGATCGCCGCCTGCCAAGAGATCGCAGCCTTAGGCGCAGACGCTGCTCCCGCCGGCGCGGCGCTCGTCGAGACGATGCTTCACGCCAAAGGAAACATGGAAGTTTGGCAGGCTGCGGCGGACGCCCTTGAAAAAGTCGCGCCCAAAGTACATCCCCACGTTCTCACAATCATGCTGAACAATGACTCGAAAGGTACAATGCGCCTGGGAGCAGCAAGCGTTCTGGGCGACGAAGGGGAATCGGCTTCCGCCGCGCTTCCGGTTCTCAAGGCGTTGTGGAGTGAGCCAAGTCATAATTACAAGCAGGCTAAGTTGTTGTGGGCCCTGCATGCGATCGGCCCAAAAGATCCGCAAGTGAGCAAATTAGTGCTAATGCTTGCTCGCGGAGATATTGATAGGGCGAAGCTAGGAGGGAACAGTTTCAACGGTGTGGCGCTCCAAATGGTTGTTGAGAGAGATTTGAGCGACGATGAAATCAACAGCGCGTTACTCGCCTCCGTTGTCGGTCAATACATGGGTCATAACACTTCTGATCAAATCGTGGAGCGAGTGCAATCAGGAAAAGCCTCGGCCGAGAAATTCACGCAAGCCTTTGTCACCGTCTTTGTGAGTAAAGCCAAACACAATCGCTACGATTTTGGCTCCGTCAAGGCGCTGAAGGCGCACGGAGTTGACGCCGCTACCGCCATCCCAACGCTAAAACAAATGCGGACGCATCCCGATCCGACGACTCGCGCCCAAGTCAAGGAAATCTTGGACGTGATCGAGCAAGCGGAAGCGGTGAAGGCGCCAGAAGTCGGAGAGATTTGGGAAATTACGGACGTTCAAAAGAATGGCAGAGCTTACATCCAGTGCGGCAATGGAAAACTCAGTTTTCGGCAGTTATCAGATCGAACGGTGGTCTTTGATGCCGAGGGAAAACAGCTTCG
Source organism: Pirellulaceae bacterium (assembly GCA_046595915.1). GTDB lineage: Bacteria > Planctomycetota > Planctomycetia > Pirellulales > Pirellulaceae > JBKJSI01. Next base: position 1,427 of record JBKJSI010000281.1, on the reverse strand, counting down.
TGATAACGTCGCAATCGCGTCGGCCTTCAAAGTGGGCGTGCGGCTTCTAGTGCAACTCGACGGGGAAAAGATCCTCTCCGTTCGGCTCGCCAAGTAATCTATTGGAAAACTGATTCTTTGAACTGGTAGGAGCTGGCTTAACTAGGCCAAGCCGCCTCCCACGCCAGCCGAATCAATTGTAACTTGCGCTCGATCTTCCGTTCTGTGCAGTTAAGTCGCTCCGCGATTTCACGATTGCGATAACCCATCAAACGACATACCGCAATCTCGCGCACTTCTGGCTCCAGTTGATCTAGAAGTTCGGCGACGTGGGTATCAAACTCAGGCGGCGCGAGTTCACTGGCCGCCTGATCGAGCGGCAACGGCGAGCCATCCGGCTTTTGTAAGGCGCCCTCGCCGAGCGTTTTGCCGCCACCTCGTTTCTCGGTGCGTTCTCGTCGCACCTGGGCCATCGCTTTTCGTTTCGTGATCAAGCCCAGGAGATTCCAAAGGTCATCGCGATCGTTGATCGCGAATTCCCCTTCGCGGACGCGATTGCAAAAGACCGCGAAGGCGCTCTGCACCGCGTCATCGGCGTCTGCGGCGCGTTGAGGATGACCGGCCAGTGTCTTGCGGGCTAGCGCCGCCATCCGGGGATAGAATCGCTGCCAAAGCTGCTCTGCGGCAAGCGAGTTATCCTCGCGAAGCTGACCAAAAAAGACGGTTATGGAGCCATTGTCGTGTCCCATATTGGCTGAATTCCTCGCGCAATAGCCTCGAGTTGATGCTTGCTGGGGTGAAATGTAAGCTTACTGGCTCAGACTTTGATAGCCGGTTGAAGGAGTCTATATCGTTCGAGAACATACTGTACTTCCGTGTTTGACTAGGTCGTAGTCAACTTCTGACTTTCGTCGCCCCGCCTTCTTTTCCGATATGATGAATTGAGCAATGGAAAGGCTGACGGGAGTATGATAACGCTGCGCTCAACTGCAGACCGTTTGATGGGGAGGAGGAAGCAAAGATGTCGTGATTTGGATATTCGGTTCGCGTCTGGTGAAGGCCTTACAGTTTGAGGTAGCGAGATGGCTTGTTTCAGATAACGAAAACCGACCTTGCAATCAGCAAATACTTCGAGGACATGTCGGCTCAGCAAAATGCGCGTGGCATGTTAACGGGGCTGCCGATTTCCTTCTTAGCCAAACTGCCACGACCCGCTGGTAAACGTTTAAGCGGTTTACGGGCGTCGAGCGTAGTGAGCCTGCCCATAACTGCGTGTTGACCAAGCCGTGCTGACAACCACGACATTTGGGACTTTCTGCGCGAGTTATCGCCGCTGCTAGTACATCAATATAGTTCCCCGGATCGATCTCCCAGCAGTTCCAACCCCAAGGAGTTCTGCCGATCATGGAGGCATGACCTCAAGCACCCGCACCCAGCGCCGTTACGAT
>JBKJSI010000884.1:0-3775 GCA_046595915.1 Pirellulaceae bacterium | reverse complement strand
GTCATTTATACACAAGTCCTCCTTTGGACTGTAAGACATCTCCGGAATTGGCACGGGATTTGCGCCGCCGAATTGACCGTCCTTCAAAGACGCTCATTCGGCGGCGCAAATCCCGTGCCAATTCCGGAGATGTCTTACAGTCCAAAGGAGGACTTGTGTATAAATGACAGCCCCAAGGGGCTAGTTCGTGGAGAGAGGGCGCATTGGGCCACTTGGGCCACTTCGCAAAAACAAGGGGTTTTTGCTCCCCTAATCGTTGTTCCCCATCAGCATCCCTCCCAGTCCGCCGACCCCACCCAATCCACCGAGGATCGAGCCCTCATCTTTGCCCGTGCTGCCGCGGCCGCCCGCCGTGGCCATGATCCGCCCGGCAAGCCGTGCAAATGGAAGCGATTGGACCCACACCCGCCCCGGCCCAGTAACCGTAGCCAAAAACAATCCTTCACCGCCGAAAAGCGTATTTTTGAACCCACCCACCATTTGGATGTCGTAAGTGATGCTCGGCGTCATCGCGACCAGACAACCCGTATCGAGCCGCAGCGTTTCGCCCGGCCGCAAATCCCGATGAACCAGCGTTCCGCCCGCATGAACCAGCGCGACGCCATCGCCTTTGAGCTTCTGCAAAATAAACCCCTCGCCGCCAAACAGGCCGACGAGAACCTTCTTCTGAAACGCGATACTGATCTGAATCCCCTTGGCGCCGCACAGAAAAGCGTCCTTCTGGCAAATCAATTCGCCGCCGAGCTGATCGAGATGCATCGGCACAATCTTGCCCGGGTAAGGCGCCGCAAAAGCCACATGCTCGCGCTGCTGTCCATGATTGGTAAAGGTCGTCATGAAGAGCGACTCGCCAGTGAGCACCCGTTTGCCCGCCGACATCACTTTGCCCCAAAACCCCTGATTGTCCGCCGAGGGATCGCCAAAAACCGTCTCCATCTTGATCGCTGCGGTCATGTACATCATGAGCCCCGCTTCGGAGATCACCGTCTCACCCGGATCGAGAATCACCTCGGCGAACTGCAGATCTTCACCGTAGATCTGGTAGTCAATCTCATGCGACGTCCTCCGCCCGCCCCCGCCGCCCACAGGTGGAGCCTTGATTTGACCCATCCCCGGCGGCACCGCATCCTCATGAAAAAACGAACTCGACATGGCTAGATTCCTATGAAGGTGATTCAAACGCGTGGGCAATCAGCGACAAACCGGCAGCAGCAGCACGACTATTTTTCGGACAAAACTCCGCGAGTTTTCAGCCAGTTCTCCAGCGCCTTCGTCCATTCCGCAGCCGCAGGCGTATTGGTCGTTTTGCCAAGCCCAATGCCATGCTGCCCCTTTTCGTAAATATGCAGCTCCGCCGGCACGCCCACTTTCACGAGCGCCAGATAGAAAACCACGCTATTTTCCGGCGGCACAGCCTTGTCCTCGGTCGTATGCCACAAAAAGGTCGGCGGCGTCTGCGAAGTGACCTGCTTCTCATTCGACAGCGACTCGACGAGCTTTGCGTCGGCGTCCTTCCCAAGCAAATTATGTTGCGAGCCCTTGTGGGTATAAGCCTGTTCAAACGCGATCACCGGATAGCACAGCACACCAAAATCAGGCCGGCTGCTTGTTTTGGCGATTGCGTCGCCCTCCGGTAGCCCAGCATCGAAGTGGGTGACGGCGGTGGAAGCCAAGTGGCCGCCGGCGGAGAAGCCGAGCACGCCAATTTTCTTGTCGTCGACTCCCCATTCAGCGGCTTTGCTACGAACCGTGCGAATCGCGCGCTGCACATCTTGCATCGGCGCGGGGTGGCCGTAGCCCTTGCTACGATGGCGGTAGTCGCAAATGAAGGCGGAGATTCCAAGGCCATTGAGGAACTTGGCGATCTGGTGTCCTTCGTGATCCATGGCGAGGTGGCCGTAACCGCCGCCGGGGCAAATCACAATCGCCGGATGCGGCTTGTCACTCTTGGGCAGCGAATAAGCGATGAGCGTCGGCTTATCCTTCGCCTCAGTCCCATTGGCATTCGGCGCCCCATCGGCCCAAAGAAGCGAGGTCACCGGTTTCAAATCCTCCGCCCGCGCGAAAATGGCACAACCTAGCGCGCTCACGCACGCGAGAAAACCATTCAACAAAAGTCGACGCCTCGACATAAGCTACTCCCGTTCGTGGATAGTCCAATGCTGCGGGCGACATTATCATGCGAATCCTTCCCAGCCGCGAGTTGGGACGCCGAAATTCCTCCGCCAGATTCCGCAGCCGACTTTTCAGGCACAAGCCCGCCTCCTCTCTCCGGGAGTTTCCCTTGCCAACCACCGACTATTCCCTAATCGACAAACCCGTCGGCGGCCTCTTCAAGGCACTCGCTTCCGCCGTCGATTGGAGCGCATTCCGCCTGAAACCAGAGCAGGTCGCCTTCTACGAAGAAAACGGCTACCTCCCCGGAGTCAAAATTCTCGACTCCGAGCAAATCGAAAAACTACGCGCCGAACTCGCCAACTTCTTCGATCCCCATCACGAAGGCCGTGAACTCTGGTACGAGTACCACACCAACGAATCAGGCGATCCCAACAACGTCCTCTTCCACGCCCTCGGCGCCTGGCGCATCGCGCCAGGCTTTCACGACATCCTCTGGCACCCTGCGTTCCTCATGGCCGCGAGCCAACTACTAGGTGAGCATGGCGCCCTCGCCCCCGTGCGCTTTTGGCACGATCAACTCTTCTGCAAACCCGCAAAACATGGGGGCGTCGTCGCTTGGCATCAAGACTATTCTTACTGGACCCGCACGCAGCCGATGCGCCATCTCACCTGCTGGATTGGTCTCGATGATAGCACCAAAGAAAATGGCTGCGTCCACTACGTCCCAGGCAGCCATCGCTGGGATCTCCTGCCGATCACCGGCCTCGCAGGCGACATGGTCGCCATCAAAGAAGTCCTCACGCCACAGCAGTGGGAGCAATTTCAAAAGCCCGTCGCCGTCGAACTCAAAGCCGGCGAAGCCACCTTCCATCACCCGCTCATGGTCCACGGCTCCTTCGCCAATCGCACCGAGCGCCCCCGCCGAGCCACCGTCGTCAACGTCTTCGCCGACGGCGTAAAGTCAGCAAGTTCCGACGAACTGCTTAAAGGCGTGCCCCCCATTCCGCCCGGCGAAATCATGGCTGGCCGCTACTTCCCCATCCTTTTTGAGCCCTCGAAGAACGGCGTCCCCGCTTCACAACCCGAAGCGTAAGCGAGGATTCCGACAAACTTTTTAGAAACTACCGCACTGATTTCGTGTCGCAAACCGGGCACAACAACTTGAATTTCGGTAGATATAAAAAAGTAAAATAAGTGTCCAGAATGTCCGCCCGCCGTTAAAACCGGAAGATTTTCGCCAATTCCACATCCCACGATTTGGGCCGGTTTCTGGATGCAATCGCTCTTGGAATCGGCCCTAAGTCGAATTCAGCAAGGGAGTTACGCCGGACAATTTGACGCATCAATTGACACAACGTCACCTCAAGATTCGACGAGATTGAATAACGCCGATTTCAGGAATTCATCGCTTGTGCGCACTCGCGGTGTAGAATAGAGGGAAGCGTAGTTTGTGTATTTTCGTGCGCCACAAAAGGCGGGAAGGACATCCCATGTTGGTGCTTTCGAGGAAGCGAGACGAGAAGATCGTCATCGGCGATCGTATTGTAATTACCGTGGTTGAGGTACGCGGGGACAAAGTTCGTTTGGGGATTGAAGCTCCAACCGATGTCCCCGTTCATCGCCAAGAAGTCTATGACGCAATGCGTTGATCTTCAGA
>JBKJSI010000797.1:0-5385 GCA_046595915.1 Pirellulaceae bacterium | reverse complement strand
ATTAAGGAGACGACGCTGATTCCGATGGGCGAGATTGCCGGGCGGCTGGGCGATTTGGAGGCCCATAAGGCTGGACGGATCGTGGTGCATTGCCACCATGGCGGTCGCAGCATGCGGGTGACCCAATGGCTGCGTAATCAGGGGTTTTTGCAGGCTCAGAATATGGCGGGCGGGATTGATGCTTGGTCTCAGGAGGTGGATTCGAGCTTGGCTCGGTATTAATTCCTTCCCTTTTGCACTTTGGTCGGTTCGGCTACAGTATTGCAGTCATTCACGCGGGCATGGCGGAATTGGCAGACGCGCAAGATTCAGGTTCTTGTTCTCGTAAGAGAGTGGAGGTTCAACTCCTCTTGCCCGCACTTTGATGATGAACGGTTGCGACAAAATCGCGGCCGTTTTTTTATGCGCGAGTCTTTTCTCAGTCGGGTCACTCGGCGGCTGGCGCATCGCCGGGATGGATTTCGAATAGCTGTTGGATTGCCGCTGGAATGGATTGGGGCTTTCCCGTCTGGGCGTTTACATAGACCCAATCGGTCTCGGCTCTGGCCAAGACGACTGCGTCGCTGGTGCGGACGAATTCATACTTGCGGACGGAGCGCACTTTGCGAAAGTCGCCGACCCAGGTGAGGACGTGAATTTCTTCGCCGGCGTAGGCGGGGCGGAGGTACTCGATTTTGTGGGTCCGCGCGACCCAGTGTGCGCCTGCCTCGCGGGAGAGTCGGGTGCAGCCGACGATTTCTGAGTGATCGATGGCGGCGTCTTGCATCCACTGGACATAGACGACGTTGTTGACGTGGCCTAAGCGATCGATGGCTTCGGGTGGTACGGTAATGGGGTGTCGATGTATGGCGGACATGGGGTAAGTCGTTGATGTCGTGTAGTTGTCGCGAGACATCTTCAGGTTAGACGCTGGTCGATTTTCGGAAAAGGTAGAGCCATTTTCACGCTTGCGGCGTGATAAGATTGGCGGACCTGGCAAAGGAGCGATGCATGGCGAGTTCCAATCGACGATATTTTCTCGGCGGCAGTGCGGCGGCGCTGGCGATGATCTCTGGCCCCAGCGCGCTAGCTCAGTCGGCGGCGAGTGGGGCGTCGCGAGCGATTTCGATTGGCATCATGGGTGTCAATGGTCGCGGTAAAGCGCTGGCAGCGGGATTTGCGAAGCAGCCGGATGTGCGCGTGGCGGCGATTTGCGATGTCGACTCGCGGGCGTTTGCTTCTTGCTCGCAGACGATTGTGGATGCGGGACAGGCCAAGCCGGCGGAATTTGGTGATATTCGCAAGATGCTCGAAGAGAAGTCGCTTGATGCCGTGGCGATCGCGGCGCCGAATCATTGGCATGCGCCTGCGACGATCCTGGCGTGTAGGGCTGGGAAGCATGTCTATGTGGAGAAGCCGCTGAGCCATACGCCGCGCGAGGGGGAACTGGCGGTTGAAGCGGCACGAAAGTATGACCGAGTTGTCACGATGGGTGCACAGCGTCGAAGTTGGCCGGCGGTTCGGGAAGGTATCGAGCGGCTGCATGCGGGCGATTTAGGTCGCGTCCTTTACTCACGCGGGTGGTACAACAATCGCCGTCCTTCGATTGGCAGAGGCATGGAGACTGCGCCGCCGAGTTGGCTGAATTATGAGCTTTGGCAAGGGCCAGCAATGGAGACTCCATTTCGCACGAATTATTTGCACTACAACTGGCATTGGTTTTGGAAATGGGGCAATGGGGAACTGGGCAATAACGGTATTCACGCCCTCGATCTTTGTCGCTGGGGACTGGGCGTTGATCATCCTTCGAGGGTTGTTTCGGGCGGGGGAAAGTATCGTCATGAAGACGATCAGGAGACGCCTGATACGCATACGGTGACTTATGATTTTGGCGACAAGTCGATTCATTGGGAGGGTGTGAGTTGGTCGGCATTGGGGTTTGAACATAGCCAATATGGGGCATCGTTTCATGGCGAAAAGGGAACGATGGTAATGAGCGATAGCGGCTATGTGATTTTTGATCTGCAGAATAGGGAAAAAGAACGCAAGGCTGGAACGGAGGGGCTTGAGGTTCATCTAGCCGACTTTTTGGCCGCTATTCGTGAAGGTCGCAAGCCGAATGCGGATGTGGCTGAGGCTCACAAGAGCACGCTGCTATGTCACTTGGGGAATATTGCGTTCAGGACGAATAGCGTACTGACGCTTGATCCGGGGAATGGGCATCTTCAGGGGAATTTGGCGGCGGAAGCGCTGTGGACGAAGGAGTATCGGGAGGGGTGGGTTCCGGAGGTTTGATCAGGCCGCCGCTGAGTTGATTTGGCTTGACTTCAGGCACCCTAGCGGTAAAGTTAAGTTGAAGTTAAAGTTCACTTTCAGAGGAATTGCGGCATGAAGACCGTCTCGATGGTCGATTTTCGACTTAATGCCGAACGGATTCTCGCGCTGGTGCAAAAAGGCCAGCGAGTGACGATCACGCGCCGCGGCAAACCGGTTGCGCGGCTTGAACCGATTCAGGACTTGGAACCCAGCTCAGATGATCCGATTTACTCGCTTGCAGAATTAAGCGAGAAGGGTGGTTCGCTGACGAACCAAGAGATCAATGAGATCCTTTATGGCAAATGAACTCTTTGTGGATACGAGCGGTTACTACAGCATTCTTGCTAATGATGACGATGCGCATGCCAAAGCAAAACGAGTCATTGGGGATGCCAAAAAGAGGAAACGCATTCTCGTTACAACGGACTATGTATTGGACGAAACCGCGACGCTGTTGAAAGCTCGCGGGTTGACGCACCTCATTGGCGCGTTTTTCTCCACCCTTGATGAATCGCGGTCGCATCGAATTGAGTGGACCGATCCCGATCGGTTTCGAAGCGTGCGGGAGTTTTTTCTTAAACACTCGGATAAGGCATGGTCGTTCACCGATTGTTTGAGCTTTTGTGTGATGCGCGAATTCAAAATACGGGAGGCGTTATCTAAGGACGCGCACTTTGAACAAGCGGGGTTTGTCGCGTTGTTATCCTAAAATTTTGCAAAGCTATTGGAATAGTGAATCGGCTGCGCGAAAAAAAAGGAGCGGCTTTTGGCCGCTCCTTTTTCGATTTTGTTTAGGATTGCAATCCGCTGTTTAGGCGAAGAGTTCCTTGATCACCTTGCCGCCGTTGGCGATCTTCATTGGGCGGCCGTTTTTGCTCGTGAAGGTCGTTTCGAGCGAGATGCCTAGTGACTTGCAGACCGAGGCCATGACGTCTTCCGAGGTGTAGGGCTCGGTGTCGACGCTGGTTCCGTCTTCGTTGGTCTTGCCGACGGCTAGGCCGCCTTTCATGCCGCCGCCGCCGACCACCACGCTCCAGGCGCGGGCGAAATGGTCTCGACCGGTGTCGCCATTGATGCGGGGAGTGCGGCCGAATTCGCCCATCCACATGATGGCGGTGTCTTGCAGGAGGCCGCGCTGTTCGAGGTCTTCGACCAGAGCCGCCATCGCTTGATCCATTTGCGGAAGGCGTTGATTTTGAAGTGTTGTGAAGATGTTGGCGTGGTTGTCCCAGCCACCAAGATCGACTTCAACGAAGGCGACGCCAGATTCGACGAGGCGGCGAGCGAGCAAGCAGCCTTGGCCGAAAGGATTGTTGCCATACTTGGCCTTCATTGCTTCCGATTCTTCGCGGACCTTAAAGGCCTTCATCTGATCGCTGGTCATCAGGTCGAGCGTCTTTTTCAGGATCTTCTGATGATCTTCGGCGGCAGGGCCGCGGTTTTGGGCGACGAAGCCCTTTTCGATCATGTCGAGCGCGGCCATTCGTTGGAAGAGCCGGTTCTGATCGAGATTGAGCTGAAGGTTGCGAATGTCGCCATTGCTGTTGACCGTGAAGGGGGACCAAGCCATTCCGAGGAAGCCGGGGCCGACACTGCCGCCGCCCACTGCGACGAAGGGAGGAATTTCGAGGTCTTCACGCTGAGAGGCGGTTTCATGGGCGATCACTGAGCCGTAGCTGGGATGCTCGATGTTTGGATTAGGTACGAAGCCGGTGTGCATGTAATAGCGGCCACGATTGTGATCGGCTTCGCGGGTGCTCATCGAGCGGATGATCGAGAGGTGCTTCATCTGCTTCGCGATTTTGGGCAGGTGCTCGCTGATTTGCACGTCACCGGTCGTCGAGATTGGCTTGAAGGGACCGCCGGTGGGAGCGCCTGGCTTAAGGTCCCAAAGGTCGATCGTAGAAGGGCCGCCGCTCATCCAGAGCATGATGGCGCTCTTGCGGTTGGACTTGAGGGTTGCGGCGTTGTTGCGAATCGTGTTGCCGAATGCGAGGGCGGGAATCGCGATCGAGCTGGCCCCGACCATGTGCGAAACGAAGTGCCGTCGCGACATGCCGGACGGGGTGCTGAATTGGTCAAACATGGTGCAATTCCTGTGGCGATGACTAGTTGTTTAGTTAATTAGTTGTTTGTAACGAGACGTGTGTTAGTGGTTGATGATGAACTCGTTGCTGTTGAGCAGAGCCCACCAAAGGTCTTGCAAGCCGTGTAACGCGTTGCCGCGCAAGACTTGCAGTCGGGCCGCAGCGGCCAATTCCTCTTTCGAAGGTTTTCGCGCTAAGGCGGCCATGAATAGGTATTCGACTTTTTGTTCGGGCTTGAGCCGGGCGGAGCCATTTAGCCGAGCCAGGAAGCTGCCTTGTTCATCGGAAATGGCTTTCTTGATCAGGTCACCATTAAAGAGCATCAGAGCTTGCGGAATGGTTCCATTAAAAGTGGTGGCTTCTTCGCCTTCGTCGTTGCCAAACGCTAGAACGAACTGGGAGAGCCATTCGCGTTTTTCCGCTTCTTGCTCTTCGTAGCTACCGCGAGACTTTTGGGCTTCGGTGGCGACGACGAGCGATTCGTAAAGTTCCTCGGCACGCATTTGCCGCAGATAGAACCTGCTGAATTTGGGAGTTTCACCGACGGTTGGATCGTCGCCCGACTTGCCTGCTGTCGCGGCTGAGGCGGATGGTTTCGGTGCGCCTGCACTGGAGAGCGAATAGGGTTCTGAAAGAGCGATCCAGCTGATTAGCTTGCGGAAATCGAAGCTGTTCTTGGCAAATTCCTGGCCTAGGTAATCGAGTAGAGCGGGATGTGAGGGCTGATTGTGTGGGCCGAGGTCATCGATGGGCTTAGTAAAGCCATAGCCTAGGAAGTGGCCCCATAATCGGTTGACCGCGGCCTTGGGCAGGAATTCGGAGTTCTTCATTAGATTGGCGAGTTCATTGCGGCGATCGACTTCGGTGACGTAGCCGCTGGTCTTGATGGGAGTGCTGTCGACGAACACGGGGTAAGCAGACTTGAGCACACCATTTCGCTGCTCGTAATAAATCTCCGCGTTGGTTGGTGTTGAACCTTCACCGGAGAAATCTTGGTTCACAA
>JBKJSI010000644.1:0-2834 GCA_046595915.1 Pirellulaceae bacterium | reverse complement strand
AGCAAAGATCAGGCCGCCGCGGCACCTCGCTCGCCCGGCGCAAGTCGCTGTCGGGCGGCACAGGGTTTGCTGACTTAGTTGAATGGTCACATCACGGGGTTGCCAACCAAGGAGAGCACGATGTTTCCCTCTACCGTCAGCCGAGTGCCTGCCCATACGGACGCTTCGGCAAACGAGTCGATTCGCCAACAAACCGAAGAAAACATTGCTCGCTACCGAAATGCGGGGCCGGCTGCCATTGACCGGCGACTCCAGGAACTCGATGCAGAGTGGGACATCGAGCGAACGCTGGAAGCGAACGCCGCGACCGCCTCGCTCATCGGCCTGACTTTGGGAGCCACGGTAGACCGTCGCTGGTACTTGTTTCCCGCAGTCGTCGCCGGCTTTCTTCTGCAACACGCCTTGCAGGGATGGTGTCCTCCGTTGCCGGTGTTTCGCCGCCTCGGGATTCGCACCTCCTACGAAATCGACTACGAGCGTTACGCGTTGAAAACGCTGCGGGGCGATTTCAGCAGTTGCGATTCGGGGGAGTCAGCGTCTACAGCCGGCGCAGTGCTCGCCGCTGTTGAGAAGTAACTGATTTGAAAACTGCCAACCCGATTATTTCTTAAACGCAGGCGACCGAACCATGACCAACCCGCTGACTTTGAAATCGTGGTCCCCTTACGTTGCCGGCGCGGGCATTGGCCTCTTGAGCTGGTTTGCCTTTGCGAGTGCGGATCATCCAATCGGCGTTACGACCGCGTTTGAGAACAGCGCGGCACTAGTCGAGAAAGCGGCTGTTCCGCAGGTAGCACAGACCAACGACTATTTCGCCAAGAAGAAAGCGGAAGGTAAGCCGCCGAAAATCGACTGGGAATGGATGCTGGTCATTGGCGTCTTCATCGGAGCCCTCCTCAGCTCTACGCTCTCCGGAGATCGTGGTTCCGCAGGGGTTCCGTCGCTGTGGCGATGGCGCTTTGGCGACAGCGCTCTTAAACGCCTTGCCGTTGCCTTCGGTGCCGGTGCGTTGATGATGTTCGGCGCCAGACTCGCCCAAGGTTGCACGAGCGGACACGGGATCAGCGGGACGCTGCAACTGGCTGTTTCGAGTTGGATTTTTATCATCGTCGCCTTTGGGGTCGCGACTGCCACCGTGTGGGCCATTTATGGCAAAGAAGGAGCCCAGCATGTTTGACTCGCCAGCGAAACTTGCCCTGGGGCTTGTGACGGGAATCGTGTTCGGCTTCCTGCTTCAGAAAGGTCGCGTCGCCAAATTCGAAGTGATCGTAGGCCAATTCCTGTTCAAGGACTGGACCGTCGTCAAGATGATGGGAACGGCGGTCGTCGTTGGAGCGGTCGGCGTCTATGCCTTAGTGGCCGCCGACTTGGCGTCACTCCATATCCGTCCGGCCCTCCTCGGAGGTGTGCTGGCAGGCGCGGTCTGCTTCGGTGTCGGCATGGCGGTCTTCGGCTACTGTCCGGGCACGAGCGTGGCTGGTTGTGGCGAAGGGCGTCGCGATGCGATGGTCGGCGTGCTGGGAATGTTCGCCGGCGCATCCTTGTTCGTCGCGCTTTACGAGCAACTCGCACCGGTCATCAAGAGTCTCGGTGACTGGGGAAAGATCACGCTGCCAGAAGTAACCCACACATCGCCTTGGTTATGGGTGACATTGCTCGTAGCTGGTGGCGGAGCAGCTCTGCTTTACGATCGGTGGCAACACCGCAAAACATCGGCGCTTTCGCCAAGCCTTCCCGAGCGCGCACGGGCTCAACACTAGGCAGAACTCTCTCTTAAAGGAATTGCAGCATGTCGATGATCCTCGAATCGGTCCAAACCGAAGGAATTGCAGAACTGTCGTATCTCATCGGGGACGATAAGACCGGCACGGCGGCCGTGATAGACCCGCGCGCCGATGTCGAAATCTATTTAGAGTTGGCGCGTAAGCGAAAGGTCTCGATTACGCATGTTTTCGAGACACACATTCACGCGGATCTCGTCAGCGGTGCGCGCGAACTTGCCGAACGCACGCAGACCGCCAGCATTTTTGTGAGTGAAGAAGGTAAGGCGAAATACGATTTCGAACACAAGGCAGTGAAGGACGGCGACACTTACGAGTTCGGAGATCTGGTCCTGACCGCGAGGCACACACCTGGCCACACGCCCGAGCACATGTCCTATGAGGCGGCCGAAAAGAAGCGTGCGCCCAAGCCGTGGGGCGTGTTCACGGGCGATTCACTCTTCGTCAATTCCGCCGGCCGCCCTGATCTGATGGGAAGCGATCAGGCGGAAAAGCTGGCAGAGGAACTGTACGACACACTTTATTCCTATTACCTCAAGCTGAGCGACGATGTCATCATCTATCCGACTCACGGGCACGGGTCGCCATGTGGGGCCTCCATCGGCGACCGGCTGACGAGCACGATCGGCTACGAGCGCCAATTCAATCCGTTCTTGCAGCACTCCGACAAGGATGAGTTCAAGGAGTACGCCCTCTCGACCGCGCCGCCGGAGCCGACCTACTACAAGCGGATGAAAAAGCTCAATGCAAAGGGGCCGGAGGTCATCGGCAATTTGCCGCTCGTGCCAGGACTTCCGCCGAAGGCCTTCGATGCCGCCGTCAAACGTGGTGGCACGGTGCTGGTCGACACGCGCAGCATGTTGGCGTTCGGAGGTGGCCATATCGAGGGTGCCTTGAACATTGCTGGACACCCAGAGCTGTCGATCTGGGCGGGCTGGCTCCTTGATCCAGAGCAAGCGGTACTGCTGGTTCTGGAGAGCGACCTAGAGGTAGAGAAAGTAGTGCCGTACTTTGTACGAACGGGCTTCACAAAATTTGCTGGTTACTTGGTCG
>JBKJSI010000614.1:0-2516 GCA_046595915.1 Pirellulaceae bacterium | reverse complement strand
AGAGCGATGATGCCTCGGAAGGCGTTGCCGCCGGAGGCGGTTTTGATGTTCATCGCCTCGCCGAGCGGAGTTCCTTCGGCGTCGTAGACGATCAATTTCGATTCACCAATGTTCGGGTAGTTTGCGTCGATGAAACTCAAACCGAATCCCGCGGTAAGCGCTGGCTTGCCGCCGGCGACGAATTTGATGGTTGTTTCGTGGCCGCCCTCGTGTGCGCCTGCCTTGGAGTCGGCCTTGGGACCGGGCGCGTAGGAATTGGGTTTGCTGGGGGCGATGAAGTTTTCGGGATAAGCAAAGTCCTGGCTCACGAATTGGCCGCTCGCGCCTTCGATAACCAGGCCTTTTGCGGCGTAGCGATCGGCTTTGAATTCGACGGCGCCGCCTTTGGGGGTGGTTTTGATGTCGTCGAAGTTGATGGTCGTAGGCGATGACAACATCGACTTGAATTCCGTGGCATCAGCGAAGACCTTAACTTGCAAGCGCGGCATTGATGGCTTCTCCGCGGCTTTTGTAGCGGCTTTGACTGGACGTTCGCCGCGAATACTCCAAATCTTGAGTTGGTTTTCTCGGTTCATCGTGGCGAGCAAATCGCCATCGGGCGAAAAAACGACCGTGCCGACTTCACGATCGTGCGCCTTGAAGCGTGAAATCTCTTTGCCTTCCGCTCGCAGATCTTTGAAGACGACTTCTCCCGAGTCGAGCGCCTCGGCCAAAGTGGTTCCATCGAAAGAAACACCGCGACGGCGAAACTCCTCATACCAATCGAAATTCGTCTTGACCAAAGCCGTATCGAGGTCAAACGTGGCAAGCTTTCCGCCAACGATCGAGAGCATTTCCTTGTTAGAGAAATAGGTTAGCGGGCGATTGATGTTGCCCTGCATGGTTTTGGAGATGCGCTCTCCTGTGGCCACGTTTACCACTCGCATCACGGAGCCATTTTTGACCTCGTTGGCTACGGTTAGCAGTGAGCCATCGGGCGAGAAGAGAAGCCCATACCATTCCACATAAGAGTGGCCATATCCGGGTTCCTTGGAGCCTTCTAGCACGCGTTCGATCTTTAGAGTGATGGGGTTTACCACGGCCACGTAGCATTCTTCGTGCTCGATGAGCAGCACGGCGAGCATTTTTCCATCCGGAGAAAATCGAACGGACAGCCCCTGAGTATCCTCTCCGGTCAGCGTCGCCGTTGTCTTGCCCGTCTTCAAATCGATTCGCACTAAGGCGATTCGGGGTGATTCCTTAGAGGCGCGAGTCGCCACCAGCAGCGCTGTGCCATCCGGAGTGAATTCCCAACTCGTAAATTCGGCGCCAGGCGACTTGAAGATCGTTTCGGGCGAAATCGCGCGGCCTAGGATCGATCGCCGTAGTTCCCATTGGCTGCCCCAACCCACATGAAATAATTGCGATTCGTCGGGGCTCAAAAAGGCCTGATAAGGCTTTTGAGAAACGGAGGTTCTCAAGGCTCCGCTGTTGACTTCATACACCGTTGCCGAATATTCCGCGTCATCGACAAGCAGAAAAACGCCGTTCGCAGAAAACCGAAGTTTGGCGCCGTACTTGATTCCAACATACCCAGGAGAGTGGACTGAAGTCTTGATCGTCGAGATCAAGACAGGCGCAATCTTCTTAGCGGGCGGGCGGACGGACGAATTTGGCGTTGCAGTGATCGCAGTCGACTTGGCGCTGGCGGCGGGGGAAGCAGGTAGTGGGCCGACTTGCCAGAGACGAAGCTCTCCCTGGTCATCGGCGGTGGCGAGCCACTTGTCGTCGGAGGAAAACTCGACGGCATAGAGGTGCGAAGTATGGCCTTGCAGGCGGCCGCGGATTTCGCCGCTGGGTAAACTGCGGAGAACGACTTCCCCATTTTCGCCGACGGTGACGAGCATCGCAGAGTTGTGTGCGAAGGCGACGTCGTAGGGCGGTCGCGAATGGCCCTTGCTAACGGACGCGCGGGATGTTTCTTGACCTTGCTCAAGGCTGTAGGCGATCACTTCGCCCGCTCGTCCGTCGTAGGAGTAGAGAATTTTATTGTCCGCGGAGAAAGCAAGCTCGTTGTGCTTGCCTGTGGCCAGTAGAGGAACAGGTTCGAACGAAGTCGTATTCCAGACTTTGATTTCATCGCCGAGGATTGCGGCGACCATCGAATGATCCGCTGAGAACGCCGCGAAGGTTGGGTGTTCGCCTTCGACGAGGCGTTTTATTTCTTGGGAATTGCTAGGATTGACGAGGCTGAAAGCCTGCTTGCGCGTTGTGGCCTTGGTGAGATCACCCGTGAACACGGTCATGGCAGCGGCGACTTGTGAACCATCCGCGCTCGACCAAATGTGCTCCAGGGTCATCGGCGCCGGACGCGGCGTAGTCAATTTGTTGGTATTCAGGTCGAGGATCATATGGAGATTCCTCGCGCCGTCCTGTCCAGTTTGAATGCCTGGAGTGCTGCCCAACACGCCTGTCCCGACGGATCCATACAGCAGCTTTTTGCCATCTTCACTGAAATAGTGCGACCGCGCAGCAAG
>JBKJSI010000306.1:0-12830 GCA_046595915.1 Pirellulaceae bacterium | reverse complement strand
GGGCCCTGTGGCGTCGAGAACCAGCTTCTTCGCGGCCGCATCGTACATGCCGTTGTAAACCCAGAGCTTCGTCATGCACGAAGCGACAAAGGTCCCGACATAGCGGCTTTGCACTGGATCAAAGCCCAGCGTCATGATCGTCCGAAAGTCGACGCCTTCAGCGCCGGGCATCGATCCGTCGCCGACGACCCAGAGTCCGCCGATCGAGACGAATTTCACGCCGCTTTCGTTCTTGTCGGTCGAGCCATCGGGCATGCTGCATTCGCCAATGACTTTCCAGTCGCCAACGAGCGTTTGCAGGACTTCGTGTTCGGCTTGAGGTTTCTCAAACATGGTTTCATTCCTTGTAGCTAAGTGGTTTTCTTTCGGGCTTCAAACATGGCGTTGATCGATTCATCCGACGCGCGAATCTCAAAACCCCCGGCGCGAACGCCGGGGTGTTTTGACATGAGCGCGATCGCATGATTCAGGTCGCGGGCCTCGATGATTAAAATGCCGCCGATGAACTTTGTTTCCGCGAAGGGACCATCGGTGACCACGACTTTACCCTGGCGCGGCCTCACCGTCACGGCAGTATTGGAAGGCGTCAGCGCCTCGCCGCCCAAGTGGTGGCCGCCGCGCATCAGTTCCTCGTCGTAGGAAAAACATTGATCCATCCAATTCGCCTGTTCGGCCTCGGGAATGAGACTGAATTGAGCCGGGTCGAGATAGCCGAGGCAGATGAACTTCATGTGATCCCTCGCTTACGCGTTGGGTCGTGATTGGAGTGCTTACGCAAAGTAGTCGCTCTGCGACGAAACAGTTCGACAAATGGATTTGGAAAAATCTTGCTAGGCGAGTTGCTAGGCCATCTCGCGGATGCGTTTTTCCAAAAAACGTCGCTCCGGTTCTTGTTTCGCGCCGGCGAGTGCTTGTTCGTAAGCCGTTTTGGCCAAAGCCTTTTTGCCGAGTCGGCGGAGGAGATCGGCCCTGGCGGCGAAGACGAGGTGGTAGTCAGACAGATCGCCTTTCGCGACGATTTCGTCGATCAACTTGAGCCCCGCATTGGGGCCGTCACGCATCGCGATGGCGACCGCGCGATTCAAATCGACCACGGGCGACGGATTGGCCGATTGAAGCAAGTCATAAAAGTCGCAAATCTGCCCCCAATTGGTTTCCTCGGGCGACGGCGCCGAAGCATGAATCGCCGAAATCGCTGCCTGAACCGCATAGACTCCCACTTCACTCCGCGAAAAAGCGCGACTGACGAGCCGCACTCCTTCGGCGATCTTGTCGGCGTTCCACTGCGTACGGTCTTGATCTTCGAGAAGAATAATCTCGCCCTCGGGAGAAGTGCGGGCCGCTTTCCTTGAATCATGGAGCAACA
Source organism: Pirellulaceae bacterium (assembly GCA_046595915.1). GTDB lineage: Bacteria > Planctomycetota > Planctomycetia > Pirellulales > Pirellulaceae > JBKJSI01. Next base: position 11,464 of record JBKJSI010000306.1, on the reverse strand, counting down.
TCAGCGCGAGTAGGCCTGCGACTTCGGGATCCGGCAGCAGATTTAACAGCAGCCTCGCCAGTCGAATCGCTTCTGAACTCAAGTCTGCCCGCGTCAATTCACTTCCCGACGAGGCCGAGTATCCTTCGTTGAAAACGAGATAGATCACCGACAGCACCGCATCGAGTCGCTCCGGAATTTCGGAAACCGAAGGAATATCAAACGGAATGCCCGCGTCACGAATCTTTGATTTCCCGCGGACGATGCGCTGCGCAATCGTTGCGGGCGACGAAAGAAAGGCACTGGCGACTTGTTCGGTCGTGAGTCCGCAAACTTCTCGCAAGGTGAGCGCGACTTGCGCGCTGGCTGGAAGCGCCGGGTGGCAGCAAGTGAAAATGAGTCGCAATTGGTCGTCGTTGAATTGGGCTTCATCGAGGCGATCGATATCGAGTTCACCGTGGCTCGTGTTGCGAGCCAGTTCTTCGGCGGCGATATCAAAACGGGCGCGGCGACGAATGGTATCGATCGCTTTGAAACGCGCGGTGGAAACTAGCCACGCGCGCGGATTGTCTGGCACGCCTTCCTTTGCCCATTGCTGCATTGCGGCGGCAAAGGCTTCGTGCATCGCTTCCTCGGCTAAATCGAAATCGCCCAGCACTCGGACGAGCGTTGCGAAGACGCGGCGCGATTCGGCGCGGTAGATCGAGTCAATCGTGTCACGAAGGTTGGTCATGGCCGAGTCGCGATTCCTTTGTTCGCCTTGCGGATCGCTTCCAGGCTTTGCTTGCCGAGGGCCGCTTCGACTTTTTCTTGCCCCTTTCGCCAGAGCGGCAATGCTTTTCGCAAAAGCTCTTTTCCTGCTTCCGTCAGGCGAACCGAATGAGCCCTCGCGTCCTCCTGATCTGCGATGAAGTCGAGCCAGCCCCGCGCCCGCATGCGGTCGACGTTTCGGCTAAGGGTCGACGCGTCGAGGCAGAGTAGTTCGCAGAGTTGGCTGGGGCGGCCTGAATCGAGGGTCGCGAGAAGCACGAGAATGTTGAGCTGGCTCACCTTCAGGTCGAGCGGGCGCAGCAGTTCGTCGTAGACGCCGCTAACGAAGCGCGTAAGGGAGCGGAGGCGCGTCGCGGCGCAGGTATCGACGATCAAACGCATTTCCTGTTCAAAGCTGGGCATCACAGGATTGTATATGCAAATGGCGCCGATTCCCAACAACTGGGGCGAGTCGAGGCGTTCCGAAAAAACTCTTTTTGCGGTAACTTATTGTCAGGCTCAAAATCGAGCCGTAACGATTTTAAGGCGTGAGTAATCGATGACGGACAACCCGCGAACATTATTTGAAAAGATCTGGGATTCGCACACGGTGATGAGTGAGCTGGAAAAGCCGGCGCTGCTCTACATCGATCTGCATCTCGTCCATGAAGTGACCAGCGCGCAAGCGTTTGAAGGTCTTCGACTAGCCAATCGAAAAGTTCGGCGGCCTGAGAAAACGGTGGCTACGCCGGACCATAATATTCCGACGACCGATCGCTCGCTGCCGATTGCCGATGAGATTGCGCGCAAACAGGTCGAAACGCTGCGGAACAATTGCCGCGAGTTCGGCGTCAAGCTGTATGACATTGGCGATTTGAAGCAGGGTATTGTTCACGTGATCGGCCCGGAGCTTGGCTTGACGCAGCCCGGAATGACAATTGTCTGCGGCGATAGTCACACCGCGACACATGGCGCGTTTGGCGCACTCGCATTCGGCATTGGCACAAGCGAAGTCGAACATGTGCTGGCCACGCAAACGTTGCTGCAGCTCAAGCCGAAGACGATGGAGCTGCGAGTCGATGGGCAATTGGCCGCCGGAGTGACCGCGAAAGATTTGATCCTCTATCTAATCGGTCAGATCACGACCGATGGCGGCACCGGTTACGTCATCGAATACACCGGCCAGGCGATTCGCTCGCTGAGCATGGAAGAGCGAATGACGGTCTGTAATATGTCGATCGAGGCAGGCGCTCGAGCGGGAATGATCGCGCCGGACGAGACGACAATTGCTTATCTTCGTGGCCGAGAATTCGCGCCGAAGAATTTTGAAGAAGCCGCTGCGAAATGGCGCAAGCTGCCGACCGATGCAGGCGCGAAGTATGACGCCTCGCGACTCTTTAAGGCCGCTGACATCGCGCCGCAAGTCACATGGGGCACGAATCCGGGCCAAGTGGTTCCGGTCTCCGCCAAGATTCCATCGCCCAAAGATTACGACGACGAGACAGACCAAAAGTCAGCTCAAAATGCTCTCGAATATATGGGCCTCACCGCCGGCACTCCTTTCACCGAAGTGCCGGTAAGCCGCGTGTTCATTGGCTCCTGCACGAATGCTCGCATTGAAGATTTGCGATGCGCCGCCAATGTAGCCAAGGGCTATCGCGTTTCGAGTAGCGTCAATGCGATGGTCGTCCCAGGCAGCGGCCAAGTGAAATTGCAGGCCGAGAAGGAAGGTCTCGACAAAATCTTCCGCGAAGCCGGTTTTGATTGGCGCGAAGCAGGCTGCAGTATGTGCCTGGCCATGAATCCTGATCGGCTCGAGCCGGGCGAGCGCTGTGCCTCGACGAGTAACCGCAATTTCGAAGGCCGCCAAGGCAAAGGTGGGCGAACACATCTCGTCTCCCCCGCCATGGCCGCCGCCGCCGCGATTGAGGGTCACTTCGTCGATATCCGCGACTGGAAATATCGCACGTAAAAAGTGCCCGCACCAAATCACATTTAGTCAGGCGAGAAAATGAAACCATTTACCACCCACACCGGCCTCGTCGTCGCCATGAACCGGGCGAATGTCGATACCGATCAGATCATTCCCAAGCAGTTCCTCAAGCGGATCGAGCGGAGCGGCTTTGAGGATTACCTCTTCTTCGATTGGCGTTACTTCGACGACGGCAAGCCGAATCCGGAGTTCGAGTTGAATAAACCGGAAGCGAAGGGGGCGTCGATTTTGCTCGCCCGTCGGAATTTTGGCAGCGGCTCAAGTCGCGAACATGCCGTTTGGGCGATTGAGAACTACGGTATTCGCAGCGTCATCGCCCCCTCGTTCGCAGACATCTTCTACAACAACTGCTTTAAGAATGGCGTTTTGCCGGTTCGGCTAACGGAAGAGGACGTCGAAAAGCTCTTTGTTAAGGCAGGCAAAACTGGCTACCAGCTAACCGTAGACCTCGAAAACTGCGCCGTAACCGATGCCAGTGGCCTTTCGATCCCGTTCCAGGTCGAGCCTTCTCGCCGAAATAACATGCTTTTGGGGCTCGATGATATCGCCCTGACCCTCAAAAACGCGGACAAAATCGACGCCTACGAAAAGGCCAATGGAATCGCCTAACTCGGGCGGTGTCATAACCTTCGGACGCCCCCAAACCGGGGAAATCCCGCTAAACCTTCGCGTTGGTTTAGCGAATACCACTGCGGTATGATGAAACCCTGCGGCGTGCGATTTGTCCCAGTGATTTTTTGGGATAGGTCGCGCCAGGATGCCGATGGAGGTGGCCCGATGGTGATGAGTGTAAAAGCGATCCGAGTACTATGTATTTTCGTGAACTTATGTGTTCTCGTGACCCTGCTGGGTTTCACGAGCGTCAGTTTTGCTCAGTCGTCGCGCGATGCCCGGCGGGTGGAGATGGCTGCCCGCATTGATGCGCTGATTGCGGAGCGTTGGAAAGAGTTAAGCATTACGCCTGCCGAGGGGGCGAGCGATGCTGAGTTTATGCGGCGAGCCTACCTCGACCTGACGGGCGTCATCCCGCGCGTATCGGAAGCCCGAACGTTCCTCGCGGACAAGCGCGAAGATAAACGGGCGCACCTCGTCGACGACCTGCTCTCCTCACCGGCTCACGCCACGCATATGGCTAACACTTGGCGGTACTTGATGCTCCCGAGCGGCTTTGATGCAGAGCAGGCCAACGCGACAGTCGGGGTACAAAATTGGCTTCGCAATCAATTCGTTGACAACCTGCGTTACGATCGCATTGTTTCTGAACTCTTGGTGTCAAACGAAGGCGGCCAATCGGGGCCAGCGCTGTTTTACACATCGCACGAGACGAAGCCCGAAAAAATTGCTGCCGCGACGGCGCGGATCTTTCTTGGGCTACAGATCGAATGTGCCGAGTGTCACGATCATCCTTTTGATCGCTGGAAGCAAACTGACTTTTGGGGGTATGCGGCGTTCTTTGCTCGGCTAAAGCAATCGGGCGCGATGAACGGCGGCTCGCGTTATTCGCTGGAAGATCTGCCGGAAGGCGAAGTAAAAATCCCCAAGATCGATGAAGTCGCCAAGCCAAAGTTCCCCGGCGGAGCCAAGCCCGATGAAGATGCCTCCGGCAGCCGGCGCGTGCAGCTGTCGATTTGGATGGCTTCTCGAGAAAATCCATTCCTTGCAAAAGCTGCGGTTAATCGCATTTGGGGCCAGCTCTTTGGTCGTGGCTTCGTCGAGCCGGTCGATGATCTCAGTGAAAACAACCCGGCCAGCCATCCCAAGCTGTTCGCCGAGTTGACTGACTACTTCGTCGAAATCGGCTTCGACCTTCGCGAACTCTACCGCACGTTGGCGCTCACGAAAACGTATCAACTCACTAGTTCCTGGAAGGGCGAAAAAGAGCCGCCCAACGAGGCCTTCGCCCGTGCCGCTACGAAGCCGCTTTCGCCTGATCAATTGTATGATTCGGTAAATCGTGTGCTCGCCCGGCGAGCGAATGCCGGCGGAATGGCCGGGGTTCAAGCGAGTCCTCTGCTCGATCCAGCGCGTCAAGCGTTTCTGTCGCGCATTCAATCGCCGTCGCGCACTGCCACCGAATACTCCGCTGGCGCTCTACAAGCGCTGATGCTGATGAATGGCACTGATATCGCGATGGCGACGGCTCCCAAGGATAGCGCACTGCTGGCTTCAATGTCGGCGCCTTGGCTTGCTGATGCCGATCGCGTTGAGATTCTGTTCTTGGCGACCCTGTCGCGCATTCCTACCGAGGAAGAGCGGCAACTTTTCGCCGAACATGCCTCTGCAGCGAAGACCGATGAGGAAAAAGAACTCGCCTGGTCTGATCTCTTGTGGGTAATGCTCAATTCGGCCGAATTTGCGATTAATCACTAGCCAGCAACGAGTCATTGGTTGAAGCGGAGCATGCGCATGCGAACGGAAGTCAGATATCGCGCTGGTAAGCAACTCTGGATGTCCGCAATTTTATTGGCGGCTGGTTGCACTAGCGCGACCGCGCCTCCGGTTGTGCCCGCCCCCAACGTAAAAGAATCGGACAAAAAGGAAACTGAAAAGCAAGTCACGGTATCGAAAGCCGAAATTGAGCCGACGGTCGTCGCGAAACCTGAGACGCCCAAGGTTGAGCCAGTAATTCCGGCGCCGGTCGCGAATGCGGAGACTCCGAAAACCGCGCCCGCAGAAACGACGACTGCTGACAAGAAAGAGCCGGAGAAAAAGACTTCTGAACAGCCGGTGACGGCGCCACTAGTGGCTGAGACAGGGGCTAAAACCGAAGCAGCTCCGGCCAAAGTCGAAGCAAAGGAAGCAAAAGTAGAAAAGCCTGCTGCTTCGAGCCGGGCGGATATGATTCGGGTGCTCGCGTTTGCGCCTGCGGGGCCGCTGGTGATTGATCTTAAGGTTTTTCTTGATGACGAGCCACTCGGAAAGAGACGCACGGCGGCGATCGATCGCATTTTTGCTGCGCTCGATGAAGATGCCGATGGAAGAATCAGCTGGGAGCAGTTTGTGAAGCTTCCGCGCGTGATGTCGGGGCTTTATGGAAATGCCTTGGTCGCGGAGGGGGCGGCGATCAAAGATTTGTTAGAGAAGTATGACGTCATCAAGAATGGTCGCGTCGATAAGGATGAATTGCCACGCTTTTTCAGCGACGATCGCGGCGCCACCAAGGCGTTTTCACTGCTCGCGCCAGGGCGTGCGGCTGGTTCGCCGGGCGAGGACTCCGTGATTCTCGCTTGGCTCGATGCCGATGGCGACGGACAGCTTTCGGCGGAGGAACGCAGTCAAGCGAAGGCTCAGCTTCGCATTCGTGATTCCGATGATGATCGCGTTCTTTCCGCGAGTGAATTGATGCCGCAAATGGATACGCGGATGGCGGGCATGATGCCGATGAAGCGTCCTTCCAATGGTCCCCCCTCGGGAATGCTCCTGGGACCAAGTCCGCGTTGGGAAACGCTCAGCTACTATCTCGAAGAAATCTATGCAGGCGCCGGAAAGAAACTTCGCACGAGCCACTTCCCCGGCACGCCGGAACTCGCCAAGAGGATTGACGGCAATAAGGATGGCAAAATCAGCCAGATCGAACTGCAAAATTTCGGAAATGTGCCCGCCGACCTGACGCTCACGCTGAGATACCTCAGCCACAAGGGAAAAGAAGGAAGCGGCCCCAAGCTGGAAGCGACTTCGCTCTCCGGCGACTGGGCGAAATGGCAGTCCGGCTTGAAGCAAAGCGATAACCGAGTGCAGTTCACCGCGGATGAATATTCCATCTCCCTCTCAATGGCCGATCTCGTGGGATTCGCTTCCGACACCGAAGCCGCCAAAACGCAGTTTGCTCAGGTCGACGCGGACAAGAACGGGTACCTCGATAAAAAAGAGTTCCCGATGTCGCAGCTCGTCGCGGGAATCACTTTCGTGCAGGTTGATGAAAACAAGGATGGCAAGGTTTATCTGGAGGAAATCGAAAAGCTCGTCGCGGAACGCCAAGTTGTCGCGGGTACGCAGGCGGTGATCAAAGTCGAAGTGACGGGCGATCCATTCCTCGGCGTGCTCGATCGCGATGGCGATGGGCGGCTTAGCGACCGAGAAATTCGTGAGGCCGACAAGAATCTGACGTCGCTCGACAAGGATCAAGATGGGCTGGTGGGAATCGGCGAACTGCCTCAGTCGATGAACATTTCGATCATTCGCGGGATCGTCGCCGATGGAACGATCGTTCCCGATGCACCGGGAATCGCCGTGGCCGCAACTTCGGGCGATGCTCCGCTCTGGTTTACCAAAATGGATACCAACGGCGATGGGGAGCTGAACGAGATTGAGTTTATTGGCACGACCGAGCAATTTGCGACGCTCGACAAGGACCATGACGGCGCGATTGCCGTAGGGGAGATTGCGGTCCCTAAGGTTGAGCACCCTGTCGAAAAACCTGCGGAAACTACTGCGCCAACGGCAACGCCCTAGCCGCGCTGCGCACTTGTGGCGCCAAGCGGGGGCGGCAACAATATCGCGGTAGCGCGTTGCCGCGCTGCGAAGTTCCTCTCGCTCAGGCGCCCCCGCACGATGTCCCCCCTGCCTCGCTTCGTGAAAATTTCGATTTGCTGCCTCGCACTCGTCTCGCTCTCAGCTTCGCTGCCATCGCACCTACTCTTGGCTCAGGGCCTCAAGGTTCCGCATGGCCTCGTCGAGCCGAAGAGTCCGGCGGATAACCCCTTCACCAAAGAAAAGGCGGAGTTGGGGAAGCTGCTTTACTTCGATCCGCGGCTCTCGCGCGATAACACCGTGAGCTGCGCGACTTGCCACGACCCCAAAAAGGGCTGGTCCAATGGCGAAGCCGTCGCGACTGGGATTGGCGGCCAAAAAGGTGGTCGCAGCGCCCCTTCCATCATCAACGCCGCTTTCGCACCGCTGCAATTTTGGGATGGCCGCGCCGTCGGGCTTGAGGGGCAGGCGCTTGGCCCAGTCCAAAATCCGATCGAAATGAACCTCACCCTTCTTGAAATGGAAAAGAAGCTCAACGCCATCAAGGGTTATCGCGACCAATTCAAAAAGGTCTTTGGGACGAGCGAAGTCACGGCGGAGAATGTTGGCAAGGCGCTTGCGGCGTTTGAACGCACCCTGATCTTTGGCAATGCACCCTACGACAAGTTCAAATCCGGGGACAAAACGGCGCTCTCCGAATCTGCCCAACGCGGCCATAAGCTCTTCTTCGGCAAAGCTAATTGTTCGGCCTGCCACTCCGGGCCGACCTTCACCGATGGGGCGTTTCACAACATCGGCATGGGCGTGAAAGGCGAAAAGCCCGATCTGGGGCGATTCGAACATAGCAAGCTCGAAGGAGACAAGAGCTCCTTTAAGACGCCGGGACTGCGGGAGATCTTGCGAACGGCGCCTTATATGCATGACGGTTCGCACAAGACGCTCAAGGAAGTCGTGGAATACTACAACAAGGGCGGCGAGCCCAATCCGCAGCTCGATGAAGAGATTTTCCCACTGAAACTGACGCCGCAGGAAGTGGACGATTTGGTTCGCTTCCTCGAAGAGGGATTGTCGGGCGAATATCCCGATGTCGTTCCTCCCAAACTTCCTTAAAACACTTTCTATTCCATCTACTCAACTATTTGTGATCGCTACTACGGAGAATTCGATGAAACTATTTACCTGGATTTGCACGCTGGGCCTCCTCGCGCTCTCAGGCGCGGCGCAGGCTGAAGATGTCAAGTTTGAAACGGTGCTCGATGGGCTCGATAACCCTTGCGGCATCGCCGTTCACCCGAAGACCGGAACGGTTTACGTCTCCGACTCGGGCGCGGGCAAGATCATTCGCATCGTGAAGGGGAAGCCTGAAGAGGTCGTCGTCGGCTTCAAGACCGACATTTACGGCAAGGGACCGATGTACAACATCGGACCATTGGGCCTCGCATTTTGGGGTGAAGATACGCTGGTCGTTGGCGGCGGCGACCTGATCGATGGCGAGGATAGCATTCGCTTCTTCACATTGCCGCCCGAAGGCTCTCCGGCGATCAAGGTGGCGGGCGCAATCAAGACTTTCAATTTGCCGGCACTCGGTGATTTCAAGCCTGAAGGTAATTTCTACGCGCTCGCCGTATTGCCAGATGGCGTTGTTGCCACGAGCAATGGCGACGACACCAAGGGCTGGCTCGTAAAGTGCAAAGTCGCTGGCAAAGAAATTGGGCCATTCGAGCGCTTCATCGCCACCAAGGAAGCTACCAGCGTCGATGCACCCGTCGGCATTACGGTTGGTCCAAAGGGCGAACTCGTGGTCGGCCAAATGGGTGAAATCAGCGTGCCTAAAGATGGGTTGCTGACGTTTTACAACCCCAAGGATGGCAAGATGCTGATGAACTTGGAGACGGGGCTCTATGACATCACGGCGCTGGCTTATGGCAAGAAAACACCGAGCCAGCTTTATGCTCTCGATTACGCCTGGATGAAGGCGGACGAAGGCGGGCTGTTTCAATTGATCAACAAGACCGAAGGCGGCAAGTCGACCGTGACCGCCAAGAAATTGGCGTCGCTCGATAAGGCGACTTCGATGGCCTTTGGCGCCGATGGTTCGCTCTATGTCACCGTGATTGGCACGGGCAAAGAAGGCGAAGCGAAGAAGCCGGGTAAACTGCTGAAGGCGGCGCCGGGGCTGTAATTCGTTTGATCAGGCGATCGATAATTCAAATAGGCCGGCCAGAAAATGGCTGGCCTATTTTTTTGGTCCGCATTCATTGCCCGCGGGATCGATGGGGCTCGACTTGGTTACTTCGAAGCCGAGGTCCGCGATCATTTGCATGTCTTCTTCGGGCAGCTGTCCTTTGGTTGTTAGGTAGTCGCCGACGAACAGCGAATTGGCGGCGTAGAGGCCGAGGGGTTGGAGGCTTCGGAGGTGGAGTTCGCGGCCGCCGGCGATGCGGATTTCGGATTTGGGGTTCGCGAGTCGGGCGAGTGCCAAAATCTTGAGGCAGCGGCGGGGGTTGAGGCCGGTGTCGCCGGCGAGCGGGGTGCCGTCGATTGGGTTGAGGAAGTTGACGGGGATCGATTCGACGGAGAGCGACCGCAGTTCGAGGAACATGTTGACGATGTCGCGGTCGACTTCGCCCATGCCGACGATGCCGCCGGAGCAGAGTTGCATGCCGGCGTCGCGGACGGCGCGGAGGGTGCTGAGGCGGTCGTCGTAGGTGTGGGTCGTGCAGATCTCGCCGTAATGCTCGCGGCTGGTGTTGAGGTTGTGGTTGACCTTGTCGACGCCGCAGGCTTTGAGGCGCACCGCTTGTTCGGGCGTGAGCAGGCCGAGGCAGGCACAGATGTCGAGGCCGTATTTTTGTTTGATCTCGGGGACGATGCGCTCCACGGCTTCGATTTCGCGTTCGCTCGGGCCGCGGGCGGAGATCACGATGCAATAGGTTTTAGACTGCCGCTCCGCCGCCATGCGGGCGCCGTCGAGGAGTTTATCGCGGCTGAGCAGGTTGTATTTGGGAATCTCGGCCTCGGAGATTTTCGATTGCGAGCAGTAATGGCAATCTTCGGGGCATAGCCCGCTTTTGGCGTTCATCAGGAAGTAAAGCTGGACCGTGTCGCCGAAGGTCGCGCGGCGAAGTCGATAGGCGGCCGCCAAAAGGCTGGGGACTTCGGCGTCGCTGGCCGCGAGGATTGCGAGGCCCTCGTCTACGGTCAATTCGTGGCCCTGTGTGATTCGTTCCGCCAGCGCCATCCAGTCGCAGGTGAGTTTGCCTTGCTGCACCCGATCTAAAATTCGCTCGTCGATTATCACGGTGGTCCTCTTTTGTTCGCAAAGCTCCAGTTGCGGAAAGAGAGTATACTCGGCGGGGTAAACGACCTTCGAGGGGTGCGGATCGTTATGGCGGATTCTATATGCCTGATGGGTTAGTTCGAGTCGGAATGATGGGGCAGGTGGGGCGATTTCGCCTTGCGTTGCCGCTGCGCGTCTCGCGGGGGCAGCGGGTGGTCGTGCGTACGGCTCGTGGGCTTGAAGTGGGGGAGTTTCTTTCGCCGTTTGAGGCTTCGGATGCGGCTATTCACGCTGCGGCGACCGATGGCGAGCTTTTGCGGACGATGACGCCGGAGGATGAGCTGCTTGCGGCGCGGCTGGAGCGGCGGCGGCATGAGGCTTTTGCGACTTGCGAGGCTTGGCTCAAGGAACGGGATATCGACGCGCAGCTCGTTGATGTTGAAACGCTGTTTGATGGTGGGGCGATCTATTTTTACTTTTTGGGTGGCGCGCCGACTGCTTCGGCGGCGTTGGAGCAGGAACTGGGTGAACAGTACGCGGCGCAGATCCGGCTGACGGACTTTGCGAATTTGCTGGAGCATGGCTGCGGGCCGGCTTGCGGGACGGAAGCGGGGGCGGGGTGTGGCGCGTCGGCGGGGGGATGTGCTTCTTGCGGCCTGGCGACGGCTTGTGGGGTGAAGGCGTAGGTCACTCTTCATGGGGGCGCGGTTGGAGTGAAAAAGCCCTTGTTTTTCCAACCTGGCCTAGGATGCCCCACGCGCCCCCTCTCGGGGTCACAGGGGCGCAGTTGAGGAGCGCGGTTGGAGTGAAAATGGGCTTGTTTTTCCAATCTGGCTATCTGGCCAAACTGGCCAGCTCACTAGGTTTTTTGGCCCGATTGAGTGGCCGGATTGGGAACGCTCCAGTTGGTGGCAAGGTGGCAACGCTGGCAAGCTCTCGGTGACGTTAGCAATGGTGGCAGTTGGTGGCAAGATTTATGAAGAGTTTTTCAT
>JBKJSI010000133.1:0-7774 GCA_046595915.1 Pirellulaceae bacterium | reverse complement strand
CAACGAGCGAGACAAAGCACGATAGCTAAGTGAACCGCTGGCGTCGAGACGAATGTGGTCTCAACGAGCGTTCGCTAGCAAGGCGGGCCGTCAGCTCACGGATGGATGAAGATTTTGCTTTCCTAGTCGTCGCAATCCGTGGCCCGCAGAGAAATCCGTCGCAGTAGGGAGACCGAGCGATCGCTAGTGGATGAAAGCATTGCTGTCATCGACCAAACTTTCGCTCTAGGGCGAGAAAGATTGTCCACGGTTTTCCTATTCCTAAAGTACCCAACTGGCCTACTTGGCGGCTTGTTCGCATTACCCCAAACCTTGCGGCTTAGGCAGGTTTTAGGCGGCGAAAGGGCGACAACCGGTTTGCGGCAAATTGGGCGATTTTTCACCGCGTGGGGCATAACGTTGCCAAATGGCAACACGTCACGGCGGGTGTGGCGGAATGGAAGGGGATTGTTGACGATGGGAAACATCGATTCTACGTAGGGTTTGGGGCAGGGTTCATCTGTCCAGGTGTCAATAATGCGGGCGGTCTGAACGTCTAATTGGGTGCTTGGGAATGCTGGCGCTGTAGGCTCTTAAGAGCGGCGAAATTTAGGGGGCGGGCAATGCGAATTCGAGTTCTTGGTGGGTTGCTGGCGATGATGCTTGTTTCGGCGGCGGAGTTAAGGGCCGACGATAGCACGCTGTTTTCTCGAATCGATGCCAACGCTGATGGGCTAATAACCGCATCTGAAATTGAGGGTGAGGGGAAGTCGCTTTATGCGCGGCTGCTTCGAACGTCGGACAAGAATCGAGATGGCAAGCTGAGCAAGGAAGAGTTTGACGCGGGCCTCAAGCCGGGTTCGGAGCCGTTTGAGATGTCAACGAGTGCGATGACTCCGGGCGGAATGGCCGGTGGCCCTGCGGGAGGCAAGCCAGGCGAGATGATGGCCAATATGCAGCAGATGCTCGGCAATATTGATCGCGACAAGAATGGGAAAATCAGCGAGAGCGAGGCGCCGCCTCGGTTGAAGTCGAGTTTTAAGCAGTTTGATAAGGATGGGGATGGGGAGCTTGATAAGCGCGAAATGGGGGCGGCGATGATGACGATGCGACCGGGCGCGGGAACGCCGGGCAAGCCACCGGGAAAAGCGGCGCAGCCGAAGAAGAAAAAGAAGGAGTGAGTTTGCCTCGATCGAATTGATTGCGGAAGGGAGGCAAGTTATTAGCTTTGGTTGTTTCCGATTGCGTTCTCATTTCACGCGATACTTTAGTTCGGCCAAAATCTCCCGTACTCGCTCCAGGTGTTCTCCCTGAATTTCCACTTCGTCACCTTCGATAGTTCCGCCTGCGCCGCATTTATTTTTGAGCAGCGTTAAGAGAGCAGCGAGATCGTTTCCTCCTGCTGAAAGCCCGCGAACCACTGTCACGACTTTTCCCTTCTTCCGTTTCTCAACCGCCAGACGCGCAGTTTGTTTCTCCGGCGCAAGCCATGCCTTCGGCGGCGGCGGGCATTGGCACTCGGCGAGTAGCTTGCCGCAGCGGTCGCACTTGGGCGGAATATCGAACTGCGTTCCTTCAAAAAGTCTCACTCGCTGCTCCGCTCTTACGGTCCCATTTGAATATCGAGTTCTTGCCCGATGCCGCGTCGTTTCGCAAGCGTCAGCAGGTGCTCGCCCACCGCCAAATCTTCGATCGCCAGCCCCACCGATTTGAATAGCACCAGCCCCTCCACCCGTCGCGGGCGCACCACTCGCTCCCACAGGTTCTCCGTAAATCCCCAGCTGAAATGCGATGCATCGGCCGCTCGAATCAAATCTCCCGCCTCAAGTTCACAGGCCGCGACATCATCGCAGACGATTTGTTGCGCCCGAGCGATGAGTGCCGACTCGACTTCCGCTTTTTGGGGCCAGTTGCTCCCCATCGCGGCGACGAACCGAACTTTGTCAGCATCCGCCGAAGCAAACACTGGCTCCTTTGCACTGGTCGCAGTAACAATGATTTCAACGCCGCGAACGGCTTCAGTGCTCGATGCGGCGGGGCGAATCGCGAGTTGCAAGCGGGGGGCCATCTTCTTGCAGAAGGCATCACACTTTTCGGAGTTTCGCGCGAAGACTCGCACATCCGTTAGATGCGGCAATACGGCGGCGACTGCCTCGAGTTGGCTTTCGGCTTGCCATCCTGCGCCGAAGAGCGCGAGCGAAGAGAAATCGCAATCGGTTAAATGCTTGAGGGCGACGCCGGTTGCTGCGCCGGTGCGTTGTTGGCCAAGTCGATCGGCTTCAAATAGGCCGACGAGTTTCCCGCTTGATAGTTCGTGCATGCCGACCAGAAACTTCGCGCCGGCGCGGCTCGTCACATATTGTTTCCAGCCGGCGTATCCCAAGTATTCCGCTGCGGCCGACATGCTGTGCAGGAGAGCACTGCCGCCTTTGGCGCGGCGTCGCGGAACGTTGTGAGATTTTTCCTCTGCTAATGCGCGAAATGCGCCTTCGAGGGCGCCAATGACGGCGGGCATCGTTAGCAGGTCAGTGACATCGGCTTCGGTCAGGTAGAGGCAAGTCATGGCAGGTCTCCACCTACATCCGCACGCCGATCGAAAGCAACAAGTTTGCAAACCGCTGCTGATCGGCGGTTTGAATGGTTAGCACATGGTCGGGCGTCGCGACGGCTTTGTAAAAATCCCACTTTTCGATTGGCTCTAGCTCTAAAGCGAGGCCCGCTTCTTTGATGGTGGTGCGATACTCATCCCAAACCGGCGGATCGGAAGCGAGTGCATAAGGGCCCGTTGTCTCGTACATCATCGTCTGCGCCTTCTCGATCGGGATCGCCGAGAGAATCGCCTTGAGCACCTGCGTGCAAGTCACAATGCCGGGCGAGAGATTAAGCGACACGAGCTTGGCATTCGGCCCGAGCGTCGACGATGCGGGATAGTTGCCATCGGCGATCAGGATTTTGCCGTGATGCCCCGCTTGGCCGAGGATGTAATTAATTTCGGGGTGGATGAGTTGGTGTCGGAGCATAGCGGCCTATGGGATGCGAAAATTCGAAAAGAAAACAAGAGTCATGACACTGGCTCTCTGTCTTCACACTATACGCTTACATTTCGTCCGACCAAATCACGGCCAACGGCAATTTGAAGCCCTTCAGTTCGGGATCACCTTTAACGAACTTTGGATTCTTTAAGACCTCGACCTTTGCTCCGGGCCGATAAACTTCGACGAGTTTCGCATCAGGATCGATTAACCAGCCAAGTCGCACTCCAACCTCCATGTACTCCTGCATCTTTTTGCGAAGTTGCGACATTCGATCCGAAGGCGATTTCAGTTCGACAACAAAATCAGGAACGATCGGAGTTGGTTGGCGTCTAACTTTGCGGGTTAACTCGTTCCAACGTTTCAGCAAGATCCAACTAGCATCAGGAGAACGAATCGCACCGTTGGGCAATTTGTAGTGCACACTGGAATCGAAAGATTTTCCCTCACCGTTCCGTCGACACCAAATTCCCAACTCAACCGCGAGGTCATGATTTTGTCCACTCGCCTCTCCCCCGGGTGGGTTCATGATCGCAACGCTCCCGTCTGGATTTCTTTCAAACCTCATCTCTGGGTTAAGTGCATAGAGTTTCTCAAACTCTGCATCCGAGCACTTGCCACGGCTGGTCGGCAGGTGCAAAGTCACTAAATCAGGATACATCACGCCGGTTGAGTCGATCAAATCAACGCTTGCCATACCAACACCCTCCAATTGACTCCCTTAACATACCGCGCCGCTGGATTTGACGCGAATTCGGCCCTAATCCTTCCCGGTTGCATTTCCGCCTACCGCATTCATAATATCAACATGACTGCAACACCGAACTTTAGCTGGCGCTATTACTTTTTTAGCACCCGGACTCGCCGGGCGGCGGGAGGTTTTTAGGCGTCGCAGTCAGCCAAAGCAAAACCTCAAGCACCCCGAGAGTCCCAGCGATTCTCGGGGTTTTTTTGTTGCCATTCTTGGTTGTAACAGTCCCCCGGATCGCGGTTAACCAATCGGACGAACGACTCGCGCGTTGTAGCGCAAGGCGCTCGGGGTGGAGCCCCTCACTACCCAACTAGGTTGCTCCCGTGATTATCCGCGCACCGAAACCCGAGCCCCTCACTACAGCCCCTCTCAATCCGGAGTTGTTCTCCATGATCGTCGTAATGGAAAAAGGCGCCCCCCAAGATCAGATCGATCACATGGTCGATCAAGTCGAGCGGATGGGCCTCAAGGCGCATGTCATCGTCGGCGTCGAACGAACCGTGGTCGCGGCCGTTGGGCCCGAGCGGGACAATATGAAGGAAACGCTCGAAGCCGGCCCCGGCGTCGCGTCGGTGTTGCCGATTCTCGCGCCGTATAAAGTCGCCAGTCGCGAACTGAAGCCGGAGCCGACGCAGGTTGTTGCGGGTAGTCTCAAGGTTGGCGCCGGGATACTCGGCGTCATCGCCGGGCCTTGCTCCGTCGAAAGTGAAGAGCAAATCGTTGCGTGCGCGAAGGCGGTTAAGAAAGCAGGCGCGACGGGGCTTCGCGGCGGGGCGTTCAAGCCGCGTACTAGCCCTTACAGTTTTCAGGGGCTCAAGGAAGAGGGCCTGAAGATGCTCGCGACGGCGCGGCAGGAGACTGGTCTCGCCGTGGTGACGGAGGTGATGTCGACTGAGGAAGTCGACCTAGTCGCGAAGTACGCGGATGTGCTGCAGATTGGCGCGCGGAATATGCAGAACTATCGGTTGCTTGAGGCGGTTGGGCATACGCGGACTGCTGTGCTGCTCAAGCGCGGGCCTAGTGCGACGATGGAAGAGTTCCTCCTCGCCGCCGAGTACATCCTCAACGAAGGCAACCAAAACGTGATGCTCTGCGAACGCGGCATTCGCACCTTCGAGGCGCACACCCGCTTCACTTTGCCGCTGGCTTCGGTTCCGTATCTGCATCAGAAGACGCATCTGCCAATTGTTGTCGATCCGAGCCATGGCACGGGCCACACTTATCTGGTGCCGGATATGACGCTGGCCAGTATTGCGGCGGGGGCGGATGGGTTAATTCTGGAAGTGCATCCTGATCCCGAACGGGCGGCGAGTGATGGTTATCAGACGCTGAATTTCAAGCAGTTCGAAAGTTTGATGGCGCGGTGTCATAAGGTGGCCGACGCGGTGGGGAAGACGATGGGGTAGGCGATCGGGCGGTGGTTTCGAAAAGGGCTTGTTTTTGCGAAGTGGCCCAATCGGCCCAACTTGGCCACACTCAGGGAACGTGGTCAAGTTGGGAGATGCGGTGGAGGGTGGGTGGCGGTGTAGGTGCGAAAGTTGGATGTTGCTTTCCCTGGTTTCCCTCTCACGGGGTTGGTTTCCTTGGGAGGGAAAGCAGCTTGTTGGTGGTTGGTGGCGGCGGTGGCGGGACGCAGTTGGTGGCAAGGTGGCAACGGTGGCAAGCTCACGGTGACGGTGGCAACGTTGGCAATTGGCGGCAAGAAGCGGGCGGGTTTGCATTTGCAGGCGAATTGCAGTTTACTTTTTAATACTTCTTAACGCAGAGGCGCAGTGAGCGCGGAGGAATGCCGGTTTTTTGACAGGATGGCCAGGATTAACAGGAGCGGGGGGATTGGGGATTTTTGAACAGAAGGGAACGGAGCAAACGAAGGGGGAATGGAGCGGCTCAGCTGGCCACGGTTAATTCCGCGGCTGTTAATTCGGCCACGATCGCTTCCAGCAACTTCTCGCCGGCTTGGCGGGAGGTTGCGAGCTGGGTTTCCAACTGATCGACCAAGGCCATTAGCTCATCCACTTTGGCCACGATTCGGCGCTGTTCGGCGAGAGGGGGAATCCCAACTGTAAAGGATTCGAGCAGTGGCTTCCTAATTCCAGACTGTCCAGCAGTTCGATCAGAATCGGCTACTACGCGGTCGTGAATACGAGGCTCTTGCAGAAGGTAGAAAAGAAACTCCTTCGAGAGACCCTTGGTTTTTGGCACCGCCTTCATCAAGGCGACATTATAACTTCCAGAAAGTCCGCGAAGGATCTGAAAAACAGGTGGGCCATAGCGTCCAATCATTACGTCATCGTTGTTGAACAAACGCGTTGCTAATGCCGTTGGAATGAAAGTCAGATTGGCATCCGATTTGAAATCTCGAATTTGCACGAGTCGCGTAAAACCATCCCTTGGAGAGTAAATAAACTTCGATTTTGGCGGCTGACTTCCGCCAATAAACTCGACAAGATTGCCGAGCTTCTCCCAAATCCAATTGACTGGCAGAGAATAAGGAGGGTCCTTGTCAGGTTTCCAATCGCCTCCGCTCGTGATTTCAGTAGCCTCTTTTTTTGATTGCTGAATTAGTTTCCCTTGCGCTGCCAGCGTCAAAATTGTTTTGCGTAGTTCCGCGGGGGAGATGTCGTAGGACTTGTGGAATAGGAAACCGAGATTGGCGGGGGTTGGCGTTTTGGTGAAGCGATCGAGCGACGCCCGGGCGAGGGCGGCGTGCTTGGTTTCGCGCTCCTTCTGCTGCTGCTCCAATTGATCGCAAAGGGCCATTAGCTCGTCGACTTTGGCTACGATTCGCTTTTGTTCGGCGAGGGGTGGGAGGGGGATTAACTGTTCTTTGAGCGCACTCGTATTCACCGCCGCTTGATTGATCCATCGCGTACATAGTTTTGCAAAGTGACCGCTATTTCGTAGGAAGCTGAGGTAATAGACAACGAAACCGGGAAAAATTTCGTCTTTGAGTCGAAGCCGAGTTAAGTGATTGCTAAACCCATACTCGTAGTCGCGATCAACTAGGCTTGTTTTCCCGACAAGCTCCTGGCTATTCGTATTGTTAAATAGAATGTCGCCGCGACGAATCGAAGATTTCTGCGGGTCAACCATTTTCGGATCAATGAGCACCATCAAGTCGAAATTTAGCGTTCCAAGGGTCGAGATATTGTGGGTGCGAAGATGGACATGCCCACCCTCAACTTGATGAGTCTTAGAGCAAGCAAAGCCAGGCGTCATCGATGAACAGATCGATTCAATAGTTCGATTTTCCCATCCCGAGGGCACACCATTATCTTTTGGGCATGTTTTAGACAGCCTTCCTGAAAACGCAAGACGAAGCACCATCTCACGCATCGCCCCAGCGGCGTTGGAGGTTTCGGCACACAGTTCAAATTTCTCGAAAAGCCTTGCGAGCTTCATCGATTCGCTCCGCTCGTCGCCATTAGGGCCTGCTGCAGCTCCTTCTTCAGCGCCGCGCGAGTGTCCGCAATCTTCGCGAGCAGCTTTTCATACTCGGGTAGTAAATGATCAACGTCGCCTGGGCCTTCGTCTGCGTTGTGGGGGTTTTTGAGGTCTAAGTTGTAGTTGGCTGCTTTGATGGTCTCGATTGAAACGCGCCAGGCTTGTTCGTTTTCGACGCGTTTGCTGTAGAGGCCCTTTTTGTCGGGCTTGCCCCACCATTTCTTTTCGGTTTCGAATTCCTCGATGCGAATGGGGTTGGTCTTGTTGTAGCTCTTTGCGCCCTGGGGATAGGGGTGCTCGTAATACCAGACTTCCTGGGTGGCTTGGCCCTTGGTGAAAAAGAGGAGGTTGGTGCGGATGCCGGTATAGGGATTGAAGACGCCGTTGGGGAGGCGGACGATCGTGTGCAGATTGCACTCGGCGAGGAGGTGTTCTTTGATGCGGGTTTTGACCAGGGCCAGCGCGCACTTTAGGTAGTCCTGGCAAGGTAGGAGGCTAGCGCGAGTGTCTTTCGATGGTTAGCTTATTCCTTGGTGTTTCGATCCACACGCACGGAACTATCTGATGG
>JBKJSI010000075.1:0-2868 GCA_046595915.1 Pirellulaceae bacterium | reverse complement strand
GTCGACAACTTGAGACGCACATTGACGCCAGCGAGCATGCTGGTGTTATTGATCGCCGGCTGGTGGGTTCCCAGCTTGACGGTGGTCGCACTCGCTCTACTTGTTCTCTTCTTTCCACTACTAGTTCGGATTCTAATGACGATTCGGCATCGCCCCCAGTCGGATGGCGCCACGCAGTTTCGTTACGCTTGGAAGTGGGAAGTAACCCGCACCTCGCTACAGTGCCTACTTCAACTGACGTTTCTTCCCCATCGAGCCTTTTATTTGGCGGACGCAGTAGGTCGTACGCTCTATCGCCTCTTCATTTCCCGTAAAAGGCTTCTCGAGTGGGAATCGGCGGCGGCAACGGAGGCTCGAGTTAGTCGCACAAAGTGGTCGATTCCGAAATTGCTTTGGGGTTCGCCGCTATTGAGCCTCGCGCTTCCGCTGATTTTGCCTCTCGAGTCGTTACTACTCGCTACACCCGTGCTGCTGGCTTGGCTCTTAGCGCCGCTCGCAGTGATCTGGCTCGATCTGCGCACTTCAAAGCCCCTTCCGGCGCTAAAGGCAGATCAAGAGGGAAGACTGAGGCGTATTGCGCGCCGAACTTGGTTTTATTTCGAAGAGTTCGTCAACCCACAGAGTAATTGGCTTCCGCCGGACAATGTTCAAGAGTATCCGATGCGCAAAATTGCGTTACGGATCTCGCCGACCAATGAGGGGCTATTTCTCACGTCCGCGCTTGCTGCACATGATTTTGGGTTCATCGCCTTGAGCGATTTGCTAACTCTTTGGGAAAACAACCTGCGAACGTGGGAACAGCTGGAAGGTTTGCATGGGCACCCCTTTAACTGGTACGACGCCCAAACATTGGAGCCGCTCCGCCCGCGTTATGTTTCCACGGTCGATAGCGGCAATCTGGCGGTTTGCTTTTTGACCGTCCGGGTTGGCGCAGACGATCTCGCAAATTGTCCTTTACTTGGGAGTTCTCAATGGCAAGGGATTGTCGACACTGCAGTCGTGCTTCGTGAAGTGCTCGAAGAGGTCTATGGCGACTCTGGAATCTCGCGCAACAGCGGCGCTGCCGAGATTCTCCGTCAGATTGCAACAATCGAATCGTACCCCGAGGCGCCAAACTCGGTCTTGCAATGGCGAGATCGCTTGGCCGAATTGCGCGGAGTCGCCACTGCTATCTCAGGTCGACTCGAAGGTTTGTCAAACCGAAGGGCCCGCGCCGAGGCGGACGTCCCCGGTTTCATTCGCGGATTGCTGCGACTCATCGAAGGCCTTTCGCGTGATTTCGATGCTCTCTTTTCCTGGAGCGAGCAGCTGTTGCCGAGTTCGGCATCGCACACGGAATCGAAAGCTCGCTGGAAAACGACTCCCCCCGAACCGCATGCAGATGCCTTCGAGCGAAGTGACGCTTGGCGATTGTTGATCACCCACTTGGAATCCGCCCAGTCCTTGTCCAAGCTTGCGGCGCTCGATGAAGACACGCAACCGTTACGGGAAGCTTTGCGGCGAGAATGGGGAGTTTTGCCCCACGGCGATTCCGTGAAACCCTGGATGGATGACCTGGATGCAGCCATTCAGCGATCCGCCAACTCGGCGATGGAACAGCAGCAGCGATTGACGAGACTTGCAGTCCGGATGGAATCGCTCGCGCTGCGAATGGAATTTGGGTTTCTTTTCAATGCGCGCCGTCGACTTTTCTCCATTGGATTCAATGTCGACGATGGCCGGCTTGATCAATCGCACTACGACCTGCTCGCTTCTGAAGCGCGGCTAGCGGCTTACTTCTCCATCGTCAAAGGCGACACCGATTATCGCAGTTGGTTTCATATGGGCCGCGGCTTGACGGAGGCCGCTGGACTGGTCGGTCTCGTCTCTTGGGGCGGCACCATGTTTGAGTACCTCATGCCGCAGCTGTTTCACAAGAGCTACTCCGGCTCGCTGATCACTGAGAGCGTCAAAATGGCTGTCGCTCGCCAGCAAGAGTATGGCCGCCAATGCAATGTTCCCTGGGGAATCTCCGAATCGGCTTTTAGCAACATGGCGTCAAATCATGATTACCATTACCGCTCTTTTGGCGCGCCAGGAATCGGCTTGAAACGCGGTCTGGGAAAAGACCTGGTCATCTCACCTTATTCAACGATGCTCGCTGTCGAGCACGATCCAAGCGGCGCACTCGACAACCTCAATAGTCTCGCAAAAGAAGATGCACTTGGTCATTTCGGCTACTTCGAAGCGGTGGACTACACCCGCTCCAGAATGCCAAAGGGAAAGCACTCGGTGGTCGTGCGCTGTTATATGGCGCATCACCATGGCATGAGTATTCTGGCAATCGCCAATCTGTTGCGCGATGGCATCATGCGCCGCCGCTTCCATCAGCATCCTTTAGGAAAAGCCGGCGAACTATTGCTGCAAGAGAAAATGCCTGAGATCGCGCCGCTGGTCGACGCAACTGATTCTCAACATGACATCGTCGAAACGCCGCGAACGGAGCAGGAGGTCGTCAGCCGCAAGCTAACTGGCTATCAAAGCGCCACACCTAAAACGCACTTGCTGACCAATGGTCAATATTCGCTGATGATCACCAGCGGCGGCGGTGGCTACAGTGTCTCCACCAACATAAATCTCACCCGCTGGCGGCGCGATGCGGCTCAAGACCAATATGGGCAATTCATCTATCTTCGCGAGCATACAAGCGAACGCTTTTGGTCGGCGGGCTATCAACCGACCCGCGCGACACCAAATTCCTACGAAGCAATCTTCTCCATCGATAAGGCGGAGATTCGGCGGCGTGATCGCGATGTGGAAACACATTTAGAAGTAACTATCTCGCCTGAGCACCTCGCCGAGATTCTCACCCTCAAAATCACGAATCAC
>JBKJSI010000698.1:0-6746 GCA_046595915.1 Pirellulaceae bacterium | reverse complement strand
TGCGATTCCGCTTTCGTATGTGGCGCAGCGGCGGAGTAGTTGCAAGGTTTTGTCGGATCATTCCTCCCATTGATTGCCGGCGCATCAAGACTCTGGTATCGTCCTGGTTGATCGGTACGCTTGGGCGCGAGGAGGAAGTTTTATGAAGAGTCTTGGGGGAGGAAGTTGGCTGCGCCCAAGGTTTACTTTGGCGGCGCTGCTGTTGCTGATTACGCTTTGCGCTCCCTTCCTGGCTTATCTATCGTATTTGCGGAGACAGAACGATCTTCGCAAGGAGGCTTATCAGAAGGCGATTGATAAGGGGATGTTGCTGAAGCCGACCACTGGCTCGCCGCCTCCCGCGACCCAACCTGACGGGCGCGCAGATGAAGCAAGGAAGGTTTGGGCAACGCTGTTGGGTGATCCGAAATTGCCTAACTTCGGTCGCGTGCAGATTCATGATTTCTTTGGAAAGAACCGGCCGCGCCCGCCGATTACGGACAAAGACTTGGAGAGCTTGCAGTATCTGCCGGAGATCGAAGATTTCTACTTCTACTATTCGAAAGATGTTACCGATCAGGGGCTATCGGTGCTCGGTAAGCTTCCTAAGCTCAAACGGCTGACGCTTAACGACTTGAGTTTGGTCACTGGCGAGTTCCTGGATTCTTTCAAAGAGGATTGTGTTCTTGAAACCATCCATTTCAGCTCTCTCCAAGGGCTAGATGGCCGAAGATTGAAATCGCTGAGTCGCCTCCGGAATCTCAAAACCCTTTCCGTCCACGCCGGGCCGGGGCTGGATGATGAATCGCTGCGCGAAGTCAATTTGCCTCCGAGCGTAACTGACCTGAACGTCGGCACCTCGGCGGTTGGCGACGAAACGATCTCGCGCTGGCTGTCGCAACTGAATTTGGAGCGGCTGACACTTCGCTGCCGCGTTTCGAGAGGAATCGCACCGGCACTGGCCAAACAAACTCAACTTCATGTCCTGGAGCTAAGTAACGCGCCACTCCTTGATGAAGACTTCGAGTTTCTAAAGAACTTTCCTCAACTCAAGGCGCTGCAGCTTTCGGGCTTGCCGCTGCGCGGGAAGTTGCTGGATCACTTAGCATGCCCGGAAAAAGTCGATGTGCTTGAGCTTGATAATATGCCGCTTACGGATGACTGTCTGCCTCGGCTGGCGAAATTCAAAGCGTTGAAGATTTTGAGCCTTGCTTGGACGCCGCTCAGCGGCGAGGGTTTCGACGATCCTGCGATGCCTATGCCTTGGAGTCTTAGTCTCGCTGGAGTTCGCATGAGTGACGCAGGCAAGGAGGCGTTTGCCAAGTGCAAAGGCCTTCGCGACGTCAGCTTGCCCAGCAACTGGTCGCCGGACGATGATCAGCGTTTTGTGGCCGGGAACGCGCCAACCTCGGCCAGTCGAAATGGTTATTTCGCACTGAAGAATTCCGGCGGTGGACTGGTGAGTCAATCTTATATGCCAGCACTACGGCTTTCGAAGATCGACAACTGTCCCGCTGATCTCATGAAGCCGGTTGCTGAATTACAGGCAATGGGGCTGGCGGAGGATAAGGCATGGCGGGAATGGGATGAGGAGCGACGGGCGAAGCCATGAATTTGGAGGGAAGACGGAATAGGAGTATCGAGTGCGATTACGAGTAATTGGGCGGCTGGAGGATACACCCATTATTCGATGCAATAGAGCTTTGAAATGGTGCGTAGTAGAATCTTGCCATCTACCAAGACTGGCGTTGCGACGAGCATTTCTCCGTCGAGTGGATTTTCGGATTCGATCTTGCCCTCTTTGATCACGAACACGGTTCCATCTTCTCGGGCGACATAAAATCGATCGCCTGCCATGATCGGCGAGGCGCTGACCGTGGAGCGATGCTTGGGCGTTGGAACGTTCCAAAGCTCTTTACCGGTTTGGAGGTCTAGGCACGCAAGGCTCTTGTCGCGCCCGTCGTGAAAGATGTAGACCTTGCCATCTTTGGCGATGGGGGTTGGGACATCGGCTCCGCTGCCTTCATTCGTATGTTGCCAGAGCACGTGAGTCTTTGTCACGTCACCTTTACCGCCGAGCTTGATGGCCGTGAGGCTGCTTCCTCGAGCGTAGGGGGCGATGACGATGCCTTCTGAAGCGACAACGGAAGCGATCGATCGGAAAAAGCCGTTTTGCGAAGGATTGAGGCCGCTCACTCGCCAGAGCTCTTCACCTTTGGCCGCATCATGGGCGGTTACGGCGTCGGCGCCGACGGTGACCAAGATGTCATGATCGCCATCGCGGACGAGCATTGGAGTGGAATAGCTTTGGGCTGCTTCACTTGGCGCTTCCAGATTGCGATCGGTCTTCCAAACTTCTTTGCCGGTCTTCTTATCGAACGCAGCCAAGAAAGAGGGGCCGGAGTGCATCACGGCGACAACGACACAGTCGTTCGTTAACACTGGCGACGTTCCCAAGTCCCACCAGAGCGTGTCCTTGCCATACTTCTCTTGGAGGTTGGTTTGCCAAACGATTTTGCCCGCCAGGTCGAGGCAGGCCAGATCACCGCTCTTGAAGTAGGCCCAGGCATGTTCGCCATCGGTCACGATCGAGGGGTTGGCGCCAGTCGCCTTCTGGTGTTTGCCGGTGCGTTCGGCGCCGACTTCCGTGCTCCAGAGCGATTGGCCATTGCCAAGGGAATAGCAAGAGACGTGGTTCTTTCCCGCTTCGCCGTGCGTTAGCAAGAGCTTTTCATCCACGACGACCGGTGTGGAGGCGCCTTTGCCGGGGAGGCTGACTTTCCATTTCACCTGCTCCGTGGCGCTCCATTTTGTGGGGTAATTCTCGCCTTCGGCGACGCCATTCAAATGTGGACCACGCCAGCTGGGCCATTTAGCGCTGGCTTTTTTCGGCTCTTCCGCTCGTAGGGCGGGAGCCATTGCCATCACTACCAACGTCAAGATTGCCAGCCTTCTCATTGCATTCATCCCTATCGTTAGAACCGTCGCTTGGTCAACGATTATCCTATGCGGCATACCGCGCCCGCAAGGCAACATCGGGCCATTCTCCTTGGTAGGCTAGAACGATGCTTGGCCCGATGCGTATTCCGAATATCCCCCAGTTATACCGCAACGTTCGGCGGTGGAGCGAGATTCTGGCCGTACTGAGCCGCTATGGACTCGCGGATTGGCTGAGCCAATTCAACATGGAGTTCATCAACAATCGCCTGAAGAATCGGGATGGCGAGATTCTGGCGAAGCATACGCGCGAGGCGCGGATGCGGATGGCGCTGACGGACTTGGGGCCGTCGTTTATCAAGCTGGGGCAACTGTTAAGTACGCGATCGGATTTGGTCGGCGTTCCGCTGGCGAATGAACTGCGTATTTTGCAAACCGATGTGCCCGCCGATTCCGCTGAATCGGTGCGAAAGATTGTCGAAGAGGAATTGGGACAGCCGATCGATCGGCTGTTTCTCGAATTCAACGATAAGCCGATTGCGTCGGCTTCGATTGGGCAGGTTCATCTGGCGCGGCTTTTCACCGGCGCGCAGGTGGTTGTCAAAGTCCAGCATGTGGGCATCGAGACGAAGGTTTCGGAGGATCTCGATGTTCTTGCGGGTTTGGCGCAGCTGGCTGAGATGATTCCTGATCTGGCCCGTTATCGGCCGATTGCGACGGCTGCTGAATTCGCCCGTTCGCTGCGAAGGGAACTTGACTTTGGGCGCGAGGAGCGGAATCTTCAGCAGTTCGCGGTTCTTTTTAGCAACAACAAGCATGTTCGCATTCCGCAGCCCTATTCTGATTATTGCACGCCGCGCGTGCTGACGATGGAATATATCGAGGGTTTCAAGCTTGACGACAAACAGCGACTCGCCGAGATGCACTTTGATCTGGAAGAGGTTGCTCGCCGTGGGGCTGAAGTTTATCTCGACATGATTTTCTCGCATGGCTTTTTCCATGCTGACCCGCACCCGGGGAATTTGCTACTGCTGCCAGGCAATGTGATTGGTCTGCTCGATTTTGGGATGGTCGGGCGCATTGATGAACGTCTGCGCGAAGACATCGAAGAAATGCTGATGGCGCTCGTTAATCAGGACGTTGCTCAGCTTGCTGCGATCATCCGACGCATCGGCGAAATACCAACCGATCTCAACGATGCCGCTTTTCGCTCGGACCTTGCGGACTTCTTAGGAACCTGGACGACACGTTCACTTGACCGGTTCGATATGAGCGGCGCGCTCAACGATATGATCGATTTGATACACCGTTATAAGATTTTGTTGCCCGCGCAAATCGGCTTGTTATTGAAGGTGCTCATTTCGCTAGAGGGAACGGCGAAGCTGCTGAGCCCTCGCTTTAGTTTGCTCGAGGTGATGAAGCCCTATCAGCGGCACGTCCTCTTACGACGCCTCTCCCCGGCGCGGCAGCTGCGAAAGTTGCAACGGGTTTACAGCGAGTTTGAGCAGCTCGCCGAGGTTCTGCCGCGGCACTTGGTTCAAATCCTCGAACAGGTGCAAGCAGGCAAGTTTGACGTTCATTTGGAACATCGTGGACTCAGTCCAAGCGTCAATCGACTGGTGCTCGGCATGCTCGCTAGCGCGCTATTTCTGGGGTCGTCGTGGATGCTGTCGAACAAGGTTCCGCCTCTGCTGCTACCGGAGAAGGCTTGGTTTGGCATTCATGAGATTTCAGTGCTAGGACTCGCAGGGTGCGTGACCAGTATTTTGATTGGCTTGCGGCTGCTTCGGGCGATTGGCAAATCGGGGCATCTCGATAATCGGGATGAGAAGTAAGATGCCGTTGTTGCGACTTCCCACTCCGGCAAGCTTTGCCGCTGGCGAACTTTTTCGCCGCTAGCGTGGCTCGTTCTGGCATTGCTGCCAACTCGGCGTTCTGTCGGTATTCTTCGCGTAATTCGCCTAATACCTCGTTGGGAGTTGGTTTGGCGCGCCGCTTGCCTTAGTCGACTTCGCGCAATTCCGCGCGATGTGAGTCGAGTGAGATGACCTACGGCCTTTATATGTCGGCAATGGGCGCCCAGGCGCAGTCTCGCCGCATCGAAGTCATGTCGAACAACCTCGCCAACGTCGACTCGCAAGGCTTCAAGCGAGAACTGGCGGTTTTAAGCGCACGGGATAGTGCGGCGGTGGAGCGAAAGCTGGAGTATCCGAACACGACTTCGATCAATCGGGTCGGCGGCGGGGCCTATACCAAGGAGACGGTGACCGATTTTTCGACGGGTCCTCTTCGCCAAACGGGGAATCGCGCCGACTTGGCGATCAGCGGCGATGGCTTTTTTATGACCGAGAAGAATGGATCTCAGTATCTCACCCGCGATGGCGCTTTCACTACGGATAGCACGGGAACATTGATGACGCAGAGTGGCTATCGAGTTCTTTCGGAAGATGGCTCGCCAATCGTGATTACCGACAACAATTACTCGATTTCCAATGCCGGCATTGTCCAACAGGATGGTGGTGCGACGCCGATCGCGCTGGTGCGACCGCGGTTTCCCGCCGATCTCGCGAAGGCGAGTGACAACCAATACATCGCGCTTTCGCCGCCGGTTCCGCTGACGCCAGGCGAGCGGAAAGTCGCCTCGGGCTTTCTCGAAGGGTCTAACGTTAAAGCCACTCAGGAAATGATGACGCTGATCGAGGCGACGCGTGTTTATGAATCGAATATCAAAATGATTCAGCATCAAGATCAAACCGCCTCGACGCTGATCAGCCGACTCCTTCGTTCATAATCTATTCAAACATCTGTTAGCCCATTTTTGTTTGCAAGGACGCAACCATGACGATTCAAACTCTCTATACCGCCGCGACGGGAATGAACTCGCTGGAGACCAAGCTCGACGTGATCGCCAACAATATGGCGAACATCAACACGACAGCCTTCAAACGCGACCGGGCGAACTTTGAAGACCTGATGTATCGCAATTACAAATTGCCCGGCAATTTGGATGCCTCCAACAATCCCACGCCGACAGGAATCAAGGTTGGTCTCGGCTCCCGCGTTCAAAGTGTGCAATCGGAGTTTCGCCAAGGCGCGATGCAGCAAACGGGCAAGCCACTCGATGCGGCCATTGAAGGTAATGGCTTCTTCGAAGTGCTCGATACCACAGGCAACGTGGTTTACACTCGCGCGGGAAACTTCAGCGTCAATGCTAACGGACAACTCGTGCTGGGTTCGGCTCAGACGGGCCGAGTCTTGCAGGCTGGCGTTCAAATCCCGCCCGACGCGACCAATGTTTCGATCAACGCCAATGGCCAAGTCATGGTCCAACAGCCAGGTAGCCAAACATTAAGCCCTGTCGGCCAGCTCAATCTCTCAACGTTTGTGAATCCAGAAGGCCTGCTGAAACTGGGTGAAAACCTCTTTGTCAACACTGATGCTTCCGGTCAGGCCATTTCCAATGTCCCGGGAACCAATGGCGCTGGACAAATTCGCGGTGGCTCGCTTGAGGCTTCCAATGTGGAGCCGGTTCAGGAACTCATCGACTTAATCACCACGCAGCGGGCCTTTGAACTCAACTCGCAAATCGTTCAAGCGGGCGATCAGATCTTGCAGCTTGTCTCGAACCTACGCCGCTAAAGTTTCTTCTTCGGATCAATCAATCCGATCCATTGCAAAGCTCCCCATCATGCAACACATTCTTTCTATCGCAATTGTGGCCGTCGTATTCGTTACGCCTTCATTCGGCGACGAGCCAACGACGCATATTCACTTTCGTGACAAGGCCCAAGTCGCCTCGCGCGTGGTGCATTTGTCGGACGTCGCCGATA
>JBKJSI010000589.1:0-4651 GCA_046595915.1 Pirellulaceae bacterium | reverse complement strand
GCAAATTCTTGCCGCCAAATCAGATTTTTACAAAACTCTGACAGCGTCTTTATGGCTTGGCTACACCAAAATATTGCTAGATAGAATTGCGGTCTGCCGTCAGGCGGGGCCCACTTATGGCATATCGGTCTACAGGACGCGCAATTCACCAAGAGGCGATAGACTTTCTGGCCAATCGACATCGAATCATAAATTGAAGGCTTTTTTGGCGAGAAAGACTCGCCGTACACGCCGGCATACTCGGGTTCACCATCCCCAATTTCGTTCAAAGGCTGTCGGCTCTTCACCCGCGCAGCGGCGCGCGTTTTCGGTTTGCGAATTTGAAGGCGGCTGGAATGGTTCTAATTGGGTAAATGGGCGAGGCTAGGGAAACTCCCAAAAATAGCCACCTCTCAGGCGGACGGCATGGGTGAAGCAGTGCATTGGGCTCTCCACGTTCGCATGGAGTAGGCCCTTAGCACAACCTGTGGGCCTGCCGGTCTGCTTACGGCTTCTCGAGTGCCTTTAATCTCCTCACTGGACTTGTTCGGTCGTCCTGCGGCGGGGTTTAAGGGAACCGTCAAGAATGGGGGCGGTGGGCGCTTACGGCCCGGTTGCAGGAGCCAAACTCAAGAATTGTTCACGAGTGGCACATCGAAGCACGGATTGGCAACCACAGTTGAGTGCGAGCCGTTGCCGCAGTCGGTCGACGCCCATGTGATGATGATCGCCAAACAATGCAGGGAAGTAATTCAGCGATGCTTGCGCGAGGAGGAGTGGATCGACGCAGACGAGGCGTTTTTTGAAATCCTGAAGCCGCATTTTTGTCCGATGAGATCCACGCCATGACCTGTAACCGCAGCAAGATGAATTTGATGGCGTCCGATGACTAGAGAACCAAGAAGGAGGAGACCTAGCGTTTTTTTGCTCAGGCAATTTGAAGACACACTTTGTGACGAAAGGGCCGCAGGCGCCAAGGTTTAGCCGGATCGGCGCATGAACAACTGAATCGCGAGAAATAGTAAAATGATCCCCATTATTATCCCATAAGCCAATAGTTGTGCGTCATATTGATCAGCTTTTCCTCGCGTCCATAGATACAATCTGTACGTCGTTCCAACGGCGAAAATTACTAATGCCAATACAGCACCATAGTAAGGCGTCGCCATTGTCAAAACAAATGATGGGACGAGATTCGTATCGAGAATTGACTCATGCAAGCCAGTCAACATCGCGGGTGCCGCAAACACTAGGATCAGAATCAAAACGCCTATCGGAATGAGGAGCAGCGATAGCAGTGAGTCCCACAACTGACACTTGCGACAAAGTAGTACAGCAGCGTGCGATTTACCGTTACTTATCGACTTCTTGGCCAAATGCGCGTTACAGAAGTACTTTTTGCAGTCGTGGCACTGAGCTGAAGCAACACCGTCCAAGGAAGATTTGCATTGTGCGCAGAGAGCGCCGCGAGGTGCAGGTCGCGGATATAAGAATTGTGTACTCATAAAAATGCTGCCTAGATGGAAGTCTTCTCAAACTTTGCTGATACGTTTTGCAATGCGTGAAGCGAATTGCGCTCTGCAATGGTCCGGTCAAGTGTGACTACCGCCGGATCACTCCGGTTTTTTTTCAGCACCTGCAAGAACTCGGTAATAAGCTCGTTCCGCCACAAGCGCTCGCGCATGTAAGTGTTGCTTTTCTTCCTGTTCGCGAAATTCATCAAACGCTTTTTCTAGTTCCGCCAAGGCCAACAATATTTGTACTTGCAACCCTGCCTTGTCGGACATTTCCGGAACCGTGCCGTTCAATAAGAATTCCTCCCTGCGGTGCTCGATCGCGAGAGCTTGCTCTGCGTTACCTTGCGACTTCGCGGTCTCTTCAGCGGCTTTCAATTCAGGCAATACCTGTGTTCTCACTTGCGTTATCTTGTCTAGAAACAACTCCTTGGCCTCACCTAATTTTTTGCGTAGGGCGGTCTCATCATTTGGGCTCAATTCCCATCGCGATCCGCCGTCATCGTCTACTTCCGTAAGATAGATTTCACGGAATTCCGCAGGATCCACAACTCGCTTCCACATGGGTATATTGTCCGAGAGTTTGTAATATCGGCTACGCGAACCCCCAATTCGATCTCCACGAAGTACACTCCCTTCAAGCAAGATGCTTTGAGTATGCTCGGGCTTCCCATTTGGGCTTGAGAGAAAGTGAAGCATCTTGCCGTGGCGTAACGATATCTGAAGGTAAACGCGATTTGGCAACTCGATTTCATCAACCCTGCGAAACGTCTTTAGGGACTGTTCCAAAAGGAGCAGATCACCAACCAATAACTTTTCGGCTGGTTTGGATTCATCGGACGGAGCAAGTTGTCGAAACGGTTTTCGTTGTTCGTACAACTGCACTCTCTGGCTGGATTCCTCAGCAAATTCCTTTTTGTATTCTGAAGATTCCAGCGCCTTCCTCTGCCAATTGGTCGCTTGCTCAAAGTCGCCGGCTTCGGCGTACGCGGCTCCAAGTGTGGCGATCATACGAGGGTTCTTCCAAGCGGTCATTTCACAGGCGACTTTGGCGTACTCAACGGCTTTCTTACCGTCACGCATGCTTGCGTCAGGGCACGTGGCCCAAAGCCAAGCACACCCGTGATACGCCCACTCGTACTTCGGATCGATACGAATTGCTTCGATGTAGTCTGCGACTGCTTTGCCGTACGCCTTTGAGGCGCTATGAGAAAGCCCTCGTTCGTAACGTGCGGTTACACTCGCTGGGTCAATTTTGATGGCCTCGCCAAAGTCCGCGATAGCCTTATCGAAAACGTTCATTTCGTGGTAGGCAATGCCTCTTTTGATATAAGCGTATTCAAATTTCGGAGAGAGTCGAGTGACTCTATTGTAATCCAGCACTGCCTTGCCATATTCCTTTTTGGAGGCGAATGCTAAGGCTCGATCGTAGTAAGCATCCGCGTACGAAAAATCGAGGCGAATGGCATCGTCAAAGTCAGAAATCGCTCTGTCGAATTCCTCTTTTGCGCGATAAGCCTTGCCACGACAATCGTACGCCTCCTTATCGTTCGGTCTCGCACGAAGGACTCTACTGAACTCAGTGACTGCGTCGTCGAATTCATTTTTGGCGAGGTAGTCTTTGCCTGACCTATAAATATCAACTTCGATATTAGCTAATGCTTCTAGACGCTTTGCAGTAAGTTTGTCCGCCTCGGCTTTGTCGATTTCTTTCTTTCCGCTGTAAGCATCGCCGCGTCGTCGAAAGTACTCAGCAGCCTTCGGATTGATGCGGATCGCTTCACTAAAGTCGGCGATGGCTTTGTCAAATTCCTTGTTGTCTTCGTATCCAATCGCTCGGCGCTTGTAGGCTTCATCGTTTTTTGGATTAAGACGGATCGCTTCAGTGAGGTCCGCTATCGCGAGGTCGACTCTCTTGGCTCGACGATAAACGATCGCACGATTGGATAAAGCCAATGCATATTGCGGATTGATGCGAAGAGCCTGGCTGAAATCGGCGATCGCCTTCTCGTCAAATGGTTGATTGTGATGGCGACTATATTGAACACCGCGGGCGTGATAGGCATCTGCGGATGATGGGTCAATGCTAATTGCCTGGCTGAGGTCGGCAACAGCCTTATTAACTTCGTCGCGGAAATTAGCAAATCCGCCTTCCGTAGTAGCATGGGCTCGCCTTTCGTAGGCCAGCGCAAATGCTGGACTAATGCGAATCGCCTGACTGTAGTTAGCGATGGCGGCGTTACGGTTCATCTTTTGTAAATAAACGTCCCCTCGAAATAAAAAGGCGATTGCGAATTTCGGATCTAATCGAATAGCGTGGTCGAAGTCGCGAATGGCCTCGTAGTAATCACCCTTGTCGAAATACGTGTTGCCTCGTGAGTTGTAAAAAGGGGCCGATCCAGGATTCAAGCGAATGGCTTCGTTGAAATTCGTGATTGAGAGCGAGTAGTCGCCATTTACGGCAGATACGCCACCCCGACCGTGATGCGCATCGGGATCGGTTGGGTGCTTACTAATACGCTGTACGAAATACTCGTTTGCGCTCTCCAAAGGAACGACATTATCCTCGGCGACCCATCCTTCAGTTCCATCAATGTCCCGCAGCCAGACAGAATCTTTTTCTCTTTTCTTCACAACGTAAACCAGCTGTGTCAGTTTGCCCGTAATAATCCCGTTCGAGCGAACGTCTAGCCCGCACGTTTTCGCAACAACTTTCTTGCCGACCCAGGATTCATCAGCACAAGCGAACGAAGCGAAAAGCAATAAGCCGACGCAACACGGAAGCCGAATACGGTGAAAAGTGGTTTGGTCCAACATTGCTGTCTCTCCTCCCAAGAATTCGATATCCGAATAATAGCCAACTGATTCGGGTGCAGTTTGGCCCTGTAACAAGATTCAGTCCTGTCGGATTGCTATTGGAAAAAAGCGGCGTCCGTGTCCCAATGGGTGTTTTTGGTTGGACGCCAATCATCTCACTCGGAACGGACGCCATGCAGAAGACTATCACCTCTTTCCAGTCGCTCAAACGGCTCTTCGATGCCTCGAACTGGAGTTTGTACGCGACTTGCTCGCCATCGTTTGGAGAGTCGTCGCGGAGGTACGCTGTTTTTTCCGCCCGGGAGATTACGCCCGCGAGTACCGACAAGTTTTAGCGACGC
>JBKJSI010000584.1:0-3676 GCA_046595915.1 Pirellulaceae bacterium | reverse complement strand
TACTTCCATAATCCTTCGTTAGAGATGATCGATCA
Organism: Pirellulaceae bacterium; assembly: GCA_046595915.1. GTDB lineage: Bacteria > Planctomycetota > Planctomycetia > Pirellulales > Pirellulaceae > JBKJSI01. The sequence goes on along the minus strand of JBKJSI010000584.1, from coordinate 3,641 downwards.
ATTGGCAGTATCTCTCCTGAAGAACCACAATCTGTATTTTATCAGCAGCGACTGCAGTTTATCTGCTTACGCCAAATCTAAGACGCTTCACACTCTCCGAATTGGCGGTAGCGGAAACATCTCCAATGCCACTCTGGAATCGCTTGCCAAATGCAAGTCACTTAAGTCGCTGCTTCTGTGGAAGTGCGTCTCCAATGGCGAAAGCGGAGCAATTCAAAGGTGGCCTAGAAACTTGGAAATACTTGACGTGATGGCATCGACCGTCAACCAACGAGACCTCGATTCACTTGCCAATCACCCGGCGCTTCAGCAATTGCGCATACCTGAGATCATCCTGGACGAGCAAGCCATAAGCGTAATTTGCACAATGCCAAAACTGAATGAGGTAAGTTTCGCGCTCGATGAAATCTCAAACGCAAAGATTGAAGGCTTGAACAACCGCAAATTCGCCAAAATCGAACTTCACTTCCAAAAAGCCCACCCCACCCTGCAAGATATTGCACTCCTGGCGCAGATTCCCAACCTGCAATCGCTCGACCTCGCCATGTCCCAGTTGAACGATGAGGCGCTTCAGTCTCTTTCTCAGATCAACTCGCTGGAACACCTCATGATCGCCGGCCCGGAAATCACCGAGGAGGGCATCATGCAACTTTCCGTTTTACCGAAATTGCAGCAATTGCGCTACCCTCCGAAAGTCGCCATGGCCGACCAGCCCAGAGCAACGGATGCGTTGCGTAACCAACAAAAAGAATTCGACACGAAGCGTGCGGCGCTAAACCTGCCTCGAACAATTTTGTATCCAATATGGACGCTGCCCCCGCTAGCGCCGGTTGTCACTCCTCCACAAAGTGATCTCGCGCCCACAAGCGATGATTCACCATGAACCCCAACCAAATCCCCTACGACCAGCTCGACTGGCTACAAATCGCCATCTATTTCCTCGCGCTTCCCATCGTCGCGGTCACAGGCGCTCTCCTCGGTCTCATTGGCCGAACTCGTCGAGGCGGTCTCCTTTGGGCCACTAATGTAGGACTGCTCGGTGGCGCCGTCGCCTGTGTCATCGTCGCCTTCGGAATTTCGACGCTTGAAGGCGAATCCATCACCAACTTTCTCGACATCTTCTTGGAAATGTTGCGCTGGAAAATGTTGGTGGCGACCCTTGTCGCTACCGGATGCTGTTCTCTCGCGGCGGCAATCGCCTGGAGAATTCTCTATCAGCCTCGCGAGAAACAGCCCTTCGCATTCTCGATTCGTAGCATCTTGCTTGTTCAGTTCTTTGCGTTGATCAGCATGGGTTCCTGGATCAGCTTGCGGCTCTATATGCTTGAGGCGTCCAGTGTTGAGCAAATGAAGCTGATCCCCGAGGTTTCTGGATGGGCTGTCTTTGACGGCGGAAAACGCTTGCAAGTCTCGCATCACGGTTCCACCGAAGGCCAAATGCGCGAAGCGGTTTCTCCTCCAAGACTGAGCGAAATAGCCGCACTGAAGCAACTGGAGACGATCGAACTGTTCCTCGATGGCAATTGGAATATCGACTTGACCTCCCTGTTCAGCGACAAGAATTACCAATTGGTCAAAGTTCAGTGCGTCAATCCCAATGAATACACACTGAAACAGTTGGCGGGCGCGAAAACCAAACAGCTCTGGCTCATTGGTGACTACAGCAATAGCAATTTGGCGCCGTTGGCCCAATCCAAATTCATCGAACACCTATCCATTCAAGGCCGAATTTCTCGGAGGTCGCTAGAATCACTTTCCGAGAGTTCCACGATCACGACAATTGCCCTAGTGCTCTGCGACTTGACGACGGACAAGCAATCAGTTCAGCAATGGCCTCCTAATCTAGAATCGCTCAACATCTTAGGCGGACCCATCAATAGGCATGATCTGGCCGTATTGTCGAAACAGCCGATCTTAAAATGGCTCTATGTGGATCACATTCTTGAAGAGGACGAAGCAATCACGGCGATAGCCGCCATGCCCGCTTTGGAGTTTCTCCATCTAAAGCTGGGGCAACTGACGCCAAAGGGCTGGTCAGCACTAGCCGCCCTCAAAGCGTATCAAGTGAGGCTTCACATAACGCACCCCTCGCTTTCGAAACCACAGGTGCTTCCCCTCATGCAGATGAAGGGGCTGATCTATTTGGACCTCACCGGAGCAATGCATGGCGATGATGTTGTCGAGGCCTTAGCTGCCAATGAATCGCTACAGTCACTCTCCATTAGCAGCCCAACTATTTCCGAAAACGCGATGATCTCCCTGGCATCGCATCCCCATCTGACAATCCTCGAATATCCAAAACACCTCGACACGCCGTCATTTCACGCCGCCTTTGAACTCTTGCGTAGTGAATTAAACCTGCCGCAAATTCAATACATGACGCCAATTGGCCTAGTTCGAGCTCAAGACCAACCGCCAGGGATCGGCGCCGGAAGCGCTGCCCCATGAACCCCAATCAAATCCCCTACGACCAACTCGACTGGCTCCAAATCGCCATCTATTTTCTCGCGCTGCCAATCGTCGCGCTTCTCGGCGCCTCCATCGGCCTCCTCGGGCGCTGGCGTCGCGGCGGAATGCTCTGGTCAACCAACGTCGGCCTACTCGGCGGGGCGGTCGCTTGCGTCATCTTGGCGCTCGGCCTATCGACTATTGGAATCCACGGCTCGCGATGGTTTTACGCTTACTTCACAGGCCAATACCGCTGGATGATGCTCATCACCACTCTGCTCTCCACCGCGGCCTGCGCCCTCGTCGCAGGCGCAGCCTGGAGATTCCTACACCGCCCACGCGAAAAACAGCCGCTCAATATCTCGATCAGCAATGTAATGCTCGTCCAACTCTTCGCCTTCATCAGCATGGGCAGCTTCATCGCCTTGCGGCTATTCATGCTGCAGACTTCCGGCGAAATCCTTGTGGTGCAGCAAAAAGTTCGCATCCATGGCTGGGAACTCGATAACAGCGGAAAAACAATTGCACTCGATAACGCGTCAATGTCGCCGCAGCAGAATGAGGCGGCGATGTCCAAGGCCATCCTCCAAGAAGTCGCGCAGATACCAACCCTCGACTATGCGGTCTTCAACCTCGATGGCTCTTGGAAGGTCGACTTGGCCCCGCTCTTAGCGCATCCCAAGCTCCGAACGATGGTGATTTCGCTTCAGCAGCCGACCAATTCACAGCTCGCTCCCCTCGTCAAATCCAACTTGAAAAGCCTGGTTCTACTAGGCGACATTGCAAATCTCGATTTGTCTCCGTTCGAAAAATCAGCTTCGTTAGAAAATATGTCGCTCATGGGATTCCCATCGAATGCAAATATCGAAGCCCTCGGGAACGCGCCACTGAAACACTTCTCTGTCGTGAACGCACAAGTCTTTAGCACAGGACTACCCATCCGCGTCTGGCCCAAATCCATCGAAGGCCTCGCGGTGCGAAATTCTAATCTCAAACCCGCCGATTTTGCGTCGCTCGCAAACCACAAAAGCCTAAAGAACCTCAGCCTGTTCGACACAGTCATGAAGGAGAAAGATCTTGAATTCCTATCCACACTCCTCGAATTGAACTCCGCAATGTTGGCCGTCGATGCTAATAGCGAGACTTGGTATGCGCCGCTCGCCAATCTCAAACAGACAAAACTCTGGCTCGAC
>JBKJSI010000300.1:0-7552 GCA_046595915.1 Pirellulaceae bacterium | reverse complement strand
ATCGACGATGTATCCCTGGGTGCGAATCATTTTTCCATTCTCCTCGAGCGGCGCGTCGAAATACTCGCCCCAGTGCCCAGCGGTGTGGCCGAAATACTCGTCGAAGCCGCGTGCCATCGGGTGATAGGGCCATTGGCTGCCGTTATGCCATTTGCCAAAAGCGCCCGTGGCATAACCGGCGGCCTGGAAGGCATCTGCGATAGTTTTCTCATCCAAATCCAGCCGCTCCTGGCCGGTGGAGACGCCCCGCACGCCGCCGCGTCCGTGCCAGCGGCCGGTGAGGAATTCCGCACGCGTCGGCGCACAAACGGGCTGCACGAAGAAACGGTCGAGTGACACACCGCCTTTGGCGATGGAGTCAATGTTCGGCGTGGCGACCATGCGATTGCCGGAGTGGCTGTAGTCGCCCCAACCGGCATCGTCGGCGAGGAATACGACGACATTCGGCTGCTCGGCGGATGCCGATGCGGTGAGGAGGGCAACCAATGCGGTGATGGGTAGGAGTCGAGTCATGGCCGGCGAGGAGGAGTTGGGATGAATTGGGATGCGTTGCGATGGTTGGTACTCTCAGGGAGGGGGCTTACGGCGGCGTTTTCTTTTTGCCTCTGCTCTTACCTTGGCGCTCCTCTTTCTGCTCGGGGGCGGCGGTCTTTGCCTGCGGGACGATATTGGCGATGAGGCGGGGTACGTAGCTGTCATAGCGGGCATCAGGCGAGGGGCCGCTCGGTTGCATGGTAGCGATGGCGGGATGCAGGGACGCTGCTTTGCCGCCTAGCGCCTCGATGGCGGCGAGGGTGGACATGGCGGTGAGAACGCCGTTGTTTTTTGGATCAGCGAGCGTGCCGAGCGTCTCCAGCGCGGCGATGGCGCTCTCTCCGCTTCCATATTGCGCCAGGCTTTGCGCGGCGACGATGCGGACGCTGGCGGAGTCATCTGCGAGAGCCTTCTTCAAAACCCCCGCCCCCTGGTTCACGGCAGCCTCACCGCGCATCAGCAGGCCCAGCGCGGCCCAGTAGCGCACGGCGCTGTCGTTGTCGCTCATCAAGGCGATGAGGTCAGGGGTGGTTGTGGGATCGCCTCCGGAGGCGAGGTCTGCGGCCGCGAGGATTTTTTCAAAAGGATACTTCGAGCTGTCGCGGGCGAGTTCATGCGGCGTGGCGCCTGTGGAGCGTGCGTGCATCTCCAACTCCGGCAGGAAGCACACATCCCGCACGCGGGCGAGGTGGGCGGCCTGGGCGGCGCGGAGTTGTTCCAAGATGGCGCGGTGTTCGGGGGACCGAGCGAGATTCTGCACTTCATCGCGATCCGTCTGGAGGTCGTAGAGTTCTTCGCTGGCCTTGGGCACACGCCAGAAGATGGACTGCGCCTCGCTGGTCTTGCCTGCGGTGAAGAGCTCGTTCCACACGCGGGTGCTGGGCGTCTCGAACTGGTAGGCTACACGCTGCGCCTGGGAGACGTGCGGATGGAAATTCCGCAAATAGACATAGCGCCCGTCCGTGACGCTGCGCACGAGGTCCATGCGCTCGTCCATGCGCCCGCGCTCGCCGAACAAATACGGCTGCGGGTCGCTCTGGTAAGGCCCGGCGAAGGCGTGCCCCTGCATCCATTCCGGCGGCTGGACGCCGGTGATGCTTAGCACCGTGGGCGCAAGATCGACAAAGCCCACCATCCGCTCGGACTGGCCGCCAGACTGGTACTCCTTGGGCGCGAGGCGCCGCCATTTTTCTGGGAAAAACACGACCATGGGCACATGCAGGCCGGAATTGGATGGCCAGCGTTTGCTGCGCGGCATCCCGCTGCCGTGATCGCCGAAATAAAACACGATGGTGTCTGCCGCAAGACCGGCGGCGGCTACTTCCGCGAGGTGTTTTCCAGCATCCGCATCCGCTTCGCTGACCTTGTCATAATATTGTGCCCAATCCTCGCGCACCTCGGGTGTGTCCGGGTGGTAGGCGGGGATTCGCACGTCCTCGGGCCGGGTGATCTGCTGGTGCGGTCGGGTTCGGATTTGGCTTTCATGGCTCTTGATGGAGTTAAAAATGGCGAAGAAGGGCTGGCCATCCGCACGCCTTTTCCAATGCGCCTGAGTGGAGGATTCATCCCAGACTTTTCCGGGCTCGCGCAGGTTGTAGTCGGTCTTGCTGTTGTTCGTGCAGTAGTAGCCGGCCTCACGGAGGAACTGAGGATACATTTTGGCGCCCGCTGGCATGGAAACCAGGGAGCGCATGTGCAGGCCGCCGCTGCTGGAGGGATACAGCCCGGAGATGATCGCGGTGCGCGCCGGTGCGCACACCGGCGCGGTGGACCAGGCTTTTTTGAAGACCATGCCCTTCGCTGCCAGCGCATCGACGTTGGGTGTGCGGGCGAGTTTGTCGCCGTAGCAGCCCATCTCGGGGCCGTGATCTTCGCTGGTCAGCCAGAGGATGTTAGGGCGTTCCGCCGCTGTAGCGGCTTGACCGAGAAAGACGCCGAGCAGGAGCGTGAGGCTAGCCGTGGTTACGATTAGTAGTCTCACTAAATATCGCCCTGGCTGGCATCCATGTCCGCCCAACTCACGGCGTTGGTAACAACGGGGACCATATTGGGGCGTCCCCGTTGGGCGGAAATACACTGGCGGCAAACGATAGCCGAAATCGCCAAATGATAAGGCTGATTGTTCTGTATTCATCGAAATCAATCGAAAGGGTTAGAGATTATCGCCTTTCGCTCCGCGAAAGGAGCGCTACTCATCGTGGCTTTCGCGGAGCGAAGGGCGACCCAATGCAAATATGCCTGAGTCCGCCAATCAGCCTTCATTCCAGGGTATCGCATTGGCTGCCAATCTCATGGTAGTTTACCCTGCGACTTCACTGCGGGTGAACCGGCCGGAATGGGGTGGTCTTCGCATTTCAGCAACGGCAAGTCGTCGGTCAGGCGCCGGATCCAGAAGTCATTGAACTGAATTTTCATCGCAGGGCCGACGTGGACTTGCACAGCAAGAACGCCGTCGAGCGAGCGGCCACTTTTGTCGAAGTCGACGAGGTCTGCCGTCGGATGGCCGTCGATCCAGTGCCGATGATGATTGCCCTCGACCATCGTCACCGATCCCATTCATGCCGAGACGCTGGCGAATCGGGGCCTCACGGGCAAAGTTGTCGCACTTCGAGGAATCGATCCGCAACGGTCCAGTGATCGGCCGTGGCTGGGAAGGTTGCGGCTATCACCTGCTTCCATCTCATTTCCGCTTGGTTCCCGCGTTCCATTTTGGCTCCCACTCGGGCAACGGCGTGCGCGCCGTTTGGAGGTAGTCGCCGATCTTCGCCGCGATATCGGGATGCTGATCGGCGACATTCGTTCTCTCGGCGACGTCGTTGGATTGGTCGAAGAGCTGGATCGGCGCGTCCGGGCCACCGCTGCGGATCCCCTTCCAGCGGCCTTGGCAAATCGCGGCTTGCTTAAAGCTCCCTTCGTGGAACTCCCAATAAAGGAATTCGTGTTGCTTCTGGGCGTCAGGGTTTCCCGTGAGCACGGGTACGAGGCTGAGGCCATCGGTTTTGGCGGGTGCAGGCGCTTTGGCCAACGCGGCGGCGGTTGGCAGCCAATCCGGGAAGTAGCCAACATGCGCAGACTCGGCGCCCGCTTGAATCTTGCCCGGCCACCAGGCGATGAAGGGCACGCGGATGCCGCCGTCGGTGAGACTTCGTTTGATGCCCGAGTAAGGGCCGGCTGGTCTGAATCGCGTGAGGTCGTGTTTGCTCTCGTTGTGCGGGCCGTTGTCACTGGTAAAAACGACCAACGTGTTCTCCTCGATGCCGAGCGTCCGCAGATGTGCCAGCATTCGTCCCACATAGCCATCGAGGCGCGTGATCATCGCGGCTTGGCCTTTGTCCTGCGGCGGCCAGTCTTTGTCTGCATAAGGCCCGTAATCGGGAACCTGCGCGCCGTCGCCGAGATTGCGACCGCGCTCGTTGTTGGCGTGCGGGATGACCATGCTCCAGTAGAGGAAGAACGGCCCGGCCTTGTTCTCGCTGACGAACTTCAGAGCGTCGTCCGCGAAGAGGTCGTCCGCGAACTGAACCGCCTCCGTGGCGTAGCCTCCGCCCTCGTCACCGACGGGCGTCACGACGTTGGGCAGTTTGACGCGATCCTCATTCCGCCACAGGAAATCGGGGAAGTGATTATGAGCGTGATGCTGGCTGAGATAACCGAAGAAGTAGTCAAACCCGTGCTTGCGCGGCAACCCGCTCGACGCCGCGCCAACGTTACCCAATCCCCATTTTCCAAGGAGCGCCGTCTTGTAGCCCGCCTTCTGCAACACTCCGGCCACGGTGACATCACTGGGCTGCAAAGCCTGCGCGGCGGGATTGGCTTGACCGGCGTTGCCGCGCACGCGTGTGTGTCCGTGATGCAATCCCGTCATCAGCACGCTGCGCGACGGTGCGCAGACCGTCGCTCCGGCATAGAAATGCGTGAACCGCATTCCCTCGCGCGCCATGCGATCGAGGTGCGGCGTCTGGATGACTTGCTGCCCGTAGCATCCCAAATCGCCATAGCCGAGATCGTCGGCCATGATCCAGATGAGGTTCGGCCGTTCGGCGGCAGCCTCTTGGGTGAAGAAGATCGTAAGAATCGCGATAAGTTGCGGAATGAATGGTTTCACGGTTTCGCTTTCTTGTTGCCTTTTTTCTTCACGCCATCGCTGAGGTTGTTATGGGGCGAAAATGGTTTTACCTGAGCACGTTGCGCCCTGGTTTCCCACCGCGAGCGCGTCAATATCCAGCGTCGGAATTTCGCTGCCGTAGCAGCCGAGGTCCGCCCAACCGAGATCATCGACCAGATTGACGATGAGGCTCGGCTGCGCGGCGGAAGCGCGAGCACACAAACACGCCAGCGCGACCACGCCTGCGAGAAGCGACTTCATCGTTGATTCCAAAAGAGGCCGGGGAAGTGGAATTGGTCAACGATCGACAGCCGACTGAATGGCCTCGGCGACGGTCTTGTTGCCGGTCGCTTGATAGGCATCCCATGGCCCGTCGGCGCTGCCGGCGGGCCAGGTCGCGGGATCGGAGTAGAGGTCGTCGGCGTCCTTGTATTGCTGTTGCAGGCGAGCGAGTTCGGTCTTCAGTTCGTTGAACTTCGCAGTAACGGCCGGGTGCTGCGCATCGCTTGGATCATGCAGCAGATTACGCTGCTCGGTCGGGTCGGCGGTGAGGTCGAACAGCTCGTACGCGTTCTGCTTCCAATAGTGAATCAACTTGTGTGTCGCAGTTCGCACGCCGAGATGCGCGACCGTGTTGTGATGACCGGGGTCGTGGTAGTAGCGGTAATACATCGTCTTGCGCCAGTCCTGCGGCGACTCACCGCGCAGCAGCGGAGCGATCGAGCGACCCTGCATGAACTCCGGCACAGGGAGCCCCGCAAGATCGAGGAACGTCGGGGCGAGGTCGATGTTGGCCACGAACTGCTCCGGCACGCTGCCTGACTTGATGCCGGGACCGCGAACGATCAGCGGCACATGCAAGCCAGGCTCGTACATGAACCGTTTGTCGTACAGACCGAGGTCGCCCAGATACCAGCCGTTGTCGGCGGAGTAAATCACGATCGTGTTCTTAGCCAGGCCGGCTTCGTCGAGATAGTCGAGCACCTTGCCGACTCCGTCATCGACACCCTGCACGCAGCCCAGATAGTCGCGCATGTACTTTTGATACTTCCACTTTATCAGCTCCTTGCCGGTCAGAACTTTGCCATCGACTTCCAACTGCATCGGCTTCTCGTTGAGCCACTTCTGCAACGCGGGGCCTTGGAGATTGGCTGGCGGCGTGAGCTTCAAATCGCGACGGGTGAGGTCGCGTGCGACGGTCTGCTCGTTAATGGGAAGCGCGGTCGGGCGAGTGGCGTAGTCATCAAACAGCGTTGCGGGCTCGGGAATGATCTTGTCCTTGAACATTTCGATGTGCCGCGTCGCCGGTTCCCAGGCGCGATGCGGAGCCTTCTGATGCAGCATCAAAAAGAACGGCTTGTCCTGCGGTCGCGTCTTGAGCCATTCGATGCCGAGATCGGTCGTGATGTCGGTGCAATGGCCTTCGATGGTGAGCTTTTTCTTGCCAGGCAACAGGAACTGCGGATTCCAATACGCTCCTTGACCCGGCAACACGATCCAGCGGTCAAATCCGGTCGGATCGCTGCCCAGATGCCACTTGCCGACCATGCCGGTGTGATAGCCGCCGGCTTGCAGATGCTTGGCCGCATTGTCGCGGCCGCCGTCGAAGCGATTAAAAACCGGGACGCCGTTGAGATGCGAATACAACCCCGTCAGCAACGTCGCTCGGCTGGGCGTGCAGATGGAGTTGGTAACGAAGCTGTTCGTGAACCGCGCCCCGTCTTTGGCGAGCCGATCCAAGTGCGGCGTCTGATTCACTTTCGACCCATACGCCGAGATCGCGTGTTGCGCGTGGTCGTCGGAGAAGATGAACAGGATGTTGGGCTTGTCGGCAGCAGTCAGCGCCTGACCGCACCAAAGCCCAAAGAACGCCGTAAGGGTGATGACTGGCTTCATGGTTGTGCTCTGGTGGTTGCGGGGAAGGATGATTGTAGGTTGAGATGGAGCATACTTCCATCAACGCGGCTGATCGATCTTTGTGATCGGGAATTGGACGACGTATCTGGCCTTTGCGCTCAGCTTCTTCTTTGACGAAACATCGGAAGCCGCTGTGGATGAGTCGTCGCTGGCGTCTTCTGCCGATGCGTTGTCCGAAGGCGTGTCGTCGGCAGGCGCGGAATCCGTTGTGCCCTGCCCCAGTCCCGCACCCTGTAGCGCGTGTTCCTCGGCGCTGAAGAGCGTATGCCGATTCGGATCGATGCGATTTTTCCGCGGCCCGCTGTCGGCCAAAAACTCGAGTAAAAGCTGTCCGTTTCGGACGTAGCAGTAGACCGGCCTGAGCAAAGACAGCCAAGAAATGCCACAAGATTCAGTGCGAAGGCCAGACAGTACGGCCAGTCGCGGCATCTTGAATCGATGGAATCTCGAAACCGGCCAACCTGTCGGTGTGCCGGTGCAGATCCCTCGGGCGAAACAAGTTCGGTCAACTGCGGCCATTGATCATTTGGCGGTGAGTTCCGATGGGATGGTAGCCGGCGGCTGGCGGCAAGTCGGCAAAAGCGAATTGCCTGGCTACTAGATCGGAAGTAGCGTCTACGTGGCGACTGACTTGATTCTGGTCTCAGTTGCTACTACCTGAATCTCATGCTTGTTGCCTCGGGATTTCGAAACCCGACGTGTGATGACTCAGACGCCGTATTTAATGAATTCAAAGCAACCCCATCAAAATGGGCCCGTGAGATTCTCCGATGGTCTCGCGGGCCTTGGAGCTTTTCGACACGGTTACTCTGCAAATCGGGTGTGGCGACAGTAGCGTGGAAACTACGCTACTGTCACGCACCCAAGCGGCAAAATCGCTATTTTTTAATCTTCTTAACTCGCTTGTTGTCTACCAAGCGAATGAAGTTGCGCAGGACTTCTTTCCCATCCTCCAGTTCTTCTTCGGACACGTCAAAACCCACATAGGAATCCCCG
>JBKJSI010000037.1:0-5396 GCA_046595915.1 Pirellulaceae bacterium | reverse complement strand
TCGTACTCGAATTCAGGGCCAACGGCCTGTGATATTGTAGCCAGGGTTGGAGCAGTACTCTGCGTAGGCCCTGGTACACGGTCACCAGCCAAGTCAAAGGGCTGAAGGCCCGAGATAATCCTTGAGTTGCGGGCAACGCCCGCGCTGTGTTTCGAAACCAAAACGGCGAAAAAGGCTGTTTTACAAGACTGATTCAGTCCGTTTTGTTTTCTAAACACGGCTCGGACCCCAAAGCTAACTGTTAATAAGTCCTAAGCAACCTTTTTGGCATTACTCCACGACGTTGCCTCCTCTTCTTTGCCAGGCTTCGTATGGATCATCAGCCATGTGGCGCATCCGACGGCCGCGATACTAGCCGCCCCCGCCGCGCTCCAAATCACCGCGAGCAGCGTCGTGCTTCCATTGACCGCCGATGTCGCGCCTGAGGCAGCCGAGAGTGCCGCCGCCGGGACGCTGAAGACCAACCAAAACGAAATCCAAAACGCGTTGTGCATGAACTTCGCGTGAGCCTTGGTCTCCGCAGGCGCTTCAATCGGAAAGCCGTCTTCCAGCATCCGCATCCGTTCCAGGTGAGTCAGCTGGCGGACCGATTGAAGGTGCCGGAACAGGACTACTACAAAAAACGCAATCAAACCCAATACCGCGGCCACGCTGGCTGCTACGGCCAACCACGAGACCAAGAAACCTGTGGGAGCCGCAGTTTGCGCGAGGAACATCGGCATTGCCTTTCGGAGAAATTGAATGCCACACAGCCTGATGACATCAGTGCTTAGCGACATACCCCATCAACGATCGCGCTGGTTTCGCAATTTTTCGTGCGGCAAGCGGGTTCCAGGCGCAAACCGATGCGTTTTTGAGCCTCCATGGCGCCTAGAAAACAGGTTAAGCAACACCCAAATCATGAAAATCGGCGCCGAAGGAGCAACTCTCGGTCAATGGCTTCCGCCTACAGCATCTCATACTTCTTCACCACGTCAGGCGGCGCCGCCAAGTACTCCAGCGGCTCCATCGAGCACCCCGCCCGACCCTGACTGAGCGACCGCATCGCACCGGTGGCCTTAGTTAGTCGTACGCGACAAACAGGGTTTACAGGAGGCCAAAAGCCATCGGTCGCCCATCACCAACCCCGTCCCCTCCGCGTCTCCATGCGAATCAACAGAATCCGGCCTTCAAAATGATTAATAATAGATTATCAATAATTGACAAAGAAGATGCAAAAGCACGACCTCCAGTTGCGTTGCACCTGCAAACGCGCCCGCTTTTGGCCAGCTTGGCCAACAACGGTGCGCCCCCCGAAGATGCACCCAAGATGCGCGGCCACATGAGCGCGCACCTTCGACGCCTTGGCATCTTCGCAAAAACAAGCCTTTTCTTCACGTCACTCGTCGTAAGTTCTTGATAAGTCCAAACATGCGCAAACTTGCGAGCAGTCTTGTGCCTCTCACGTGCGCGCGCAAGACTGCAAGACTACAAGTTAGCAAAAACAAGCCTTTTTTCATGCAAAGGCCCGCGCCGAGCGCAAGACTCCTCAAGACTGACCTACCTCGCGCCCCCGCCTACAGCATCTCATACTTCTTCACCACTTCCTGCGGCGCCGCCGAATACTCCAGCGGCTCCATCGAGCACCCCGCCCGCCCCTGACTGAGCGACCGCATCGCGCTGCTATACCCAAACAGCCGCTCCAGCGGAGCATGTGCCTCGATAAAGGTCCGCCCCGCCCCGCGCGACTCGGTCTTCGCAATAATCGCCCGCCGCTGCTGCAAATCCCCGACGAAGTCGCCCAAATAATCGTCCGGCGTCAAAATATCGAGCTTCATAATCGGCTCGAGCAAAACCTTCCCGCCCGCCTGCAGCGCCTTCTCAAAAGCATCCCCCGCCGCGATCCGCAGCGCCACATCGGTCGTCTGCCCCTCGAGCGTCTCGATCCCCTCGAGCGTCACCCGCAGCTTCATCAGCGGAAAACTCGCCAAGAGCCCGCCGCCCTCGCCGCGATTGCGGAGCTCGTCCATCACCACATTCACATACTCATCGAGCACCGTCTCGGGCGGAATCCGCTGCAGCACGACCACATGCTGCGCGCCCGACCCAAACGGCTCGATCTTGATCCGCACCTTCGCAAACAGCTGCTGCCCGCCAATGAGCCGATGGCACTCGCCCGTCACCGTCGCCGCACTCGCCACGCTCTCGCGATAACTCACCTGCGGCTTATGGAACTTCACATTGAGATTGAAATCGCGCAGCAGCCGGTTCTTGATAATCTCCAGGTGCAACTCGCCCATGCCCGAAATAAGCGTCTGCCCCGTATCGCCCCCCTTCACCTGCAACGTCGGGTCCTGCCGCTTGAGCAGCTCGAGCGTCTCCGCGAGCTTCGTCCGTTCAGTCGCGCTCTCCGGCTCGATCGCCATCGCGATGACCGTCTCGGGAAACGCGATCGATTCCAAAAGCAGCGGGTGCTTCGGATCGCAAAGCGTATCGCCCGTAATCGATTCGCGCGGTCCCACAACGCCAATGATATCGCCCGCGGTGACGGTGTCGCGCTGCTCCATCCGCTTCGTCGCATGAATCAGCCAGAGCTGCGAAACGTTCTCGCGCTTATCCTTGCCCGGATTGAGCACCCGCGAATTCTGCTTGAGTTCGCCCGAGTAAACCCGCACCCAGCAAACATCGCCCGTCTTCGCCGGCAGCACCTTGAACACGATCCCCGCGAAGGGCTCGTCCACATCGGGCTTGCGCGTCTCGACGACTTCCTTCTTCTTATCGAGCCCCTTGCCCACCACCGGCGGCCGATCGAGCGGGCTCGGCAAATACCACGCGACGCCATCGAGCACCGGCTGCACGCCCATCCCATGCAAAGCCGACCCGCAAAACACCGGCTGAATCTTCATTGCGATCGTCGCCTCGCGAATCGCCTTGCGAACGAGCTCGACGCTGACCGGCTGCTCATTGAGCGCGAGCTCCATCAGCTCCTCGTTGTGGTCGTAAAGTTTTTCAAGCATCTGCGCCCGCCAAAGCTGGGCCATGTCCAAAAGGTCTTCCGGAATCGGCTCGCGAAAAAACTGCTTCCCATGCGAGTCCTTGTCGAACACGATGAACTCCATCGTGACGAGGTCGATCATGCCGCGAAAAGGATCATTCGTATGCGGCGGCCCCTGACCCACGGGAATCTGAATCGCCACCGGATTCGACTGCAGCCGCGACGAAATCTCCTCGAACACCCGATCAAACTCGGCGCCCTCGCGGTCCATCTTGTTGATGAACGCCATCCGCGGCACCTGATACTTATCCGCCTGCCGCCAAACCGTCTCACTCTGTGCCTCGACGCCCTCGCGCGCACTAAACACCACCACCGCCCCATCAAGCACCCGCAAGCAGCGTTCGACCTCCGCCGTAAAATCGACATGCCCCGGCGTATCTAAGAGGTTCACCGTGCAATCGAGCCAAGGAAAAGTCACCGCCGCCGCGTAAATGGTGATCCCCCGCTGCTGCTCTTCCGCGTCGCTATCGGTGGTCGTCGTGCCCGAATCGACCTCGCCAACTTTGTAATTCTGCCCGCTGTAATAGAGCATGTGCTCGGTAACAGTTGTCTTCCCAGCATCAATATGGGCGATGATGCCGATGTTGCGAATCGATTCAATCTTGCGCTTGGTCGTCATACGTCTAAACGCAGAGAACGCGGAGAGCGCAGAGAAGAATTCCTATCTGCAAACTCCGCGATCTCTGCGACCTCTGCGTTAAAATGTATTTGCGGCTAGCAATAAAAAAGGCCGCGAGGCTTCGCGGCCCTGAATGACTAATTTTACGGCTGGCGGATTACCAGGCGAAGTGGGCAAAAGCCTTGTTCGCGTCGGCCATGCGGTGGACGTTTTCGCGTTTGCTGATCGCGGCGCCTTCGCGGTTGTACGCGGCGACGAATTCTTCGGCCAGCTTCTCAAACATGGGGCGGCCCTTCTTCTCGTGGGTCGCTTCGAGCAACCAGCGAATCGCGAGCGATAGCTGACGATTGCGGTTGACCTGCATCGGCACTTGGTAGGCGGCGCCGCCGACGCGGCGGGAACGCACTTCGACGTGCGGCTTGACGTTCTCAACCGCTTGATTGAAGACTTCGATCGGCTCGCGATCTTTGACCTTCTGCGAGATGACGTCCATCGCATCATAAAAAATCCGCTGAGCGACGGACTTCTTGCCATCGCGCATCACGCAATTGATGAACTTGGTGGCGAGCAACGATCCGAACTTCGGATCGGGACGCATGTGCGAGCGACTGGCGGTAATACGACCCATTGCGGGAACTTCCTAGAAAACTGAATGGCTTCTGATACAGCGCCGGTTTGGCAAATATGCCTGCGGCACGGAATTGTTTTTACTAGCCGGACTTGGCTATTAGCCAGGCTTTTTGGCGCCGTAACGGCTGCGGGATTGCTTGCGGTCCTTGACGCCGAGGCAGTCGAGGGCGCCGCGGATGACTTGGTAACGCACACCGGGCAAGTCGCGAACGCGGCCTCCGCGAACGAGCACAATCGAATGCTCTTGCAGGTTGTGGCCTTCGCCCGGGATGTAAACCGTGACTTCTTTGCCGTTGGTGAGGCGAACGCGGGTGATTTTTCGAAGGGCCGAGTTCGGTTTTTTCGGCGTCATCGTGCGGACGATGAGGCAAACACCCTGCTTTTGCGGGCATTTTTCCAGAACGGGGCTCTTGGTGATATTTCGCTGTACCCGTCGCGGCTTGCGAACGAGTTGATTAATGGTCGGCATATGCGCGTCGGCCTGACTCGGTTTTCTGGGTTAATCTGGCTTGATTGGAAACGACTTAGAGTATCGAAATGGTGCGGGCTGTCAAGGTGAATAGGCTGCCATAGGCCATTCGATTGGTCTAAAGAAAATTCGGTTTACTGACTACAGTTCATCACTTACGCCAATCGAGGCAATCACTTTCGGCCTACGTTACCCATTTATTTCTCAGGCGCACTGCCACAACATGAATGGCACGCCTAACCTGACGTAACCTGTTTCTCCACAACGCATTAAAGAAATGAGACCGCTGGGACTCGAACCCAGGACCTACGGATTAAAAGTCCGTTGCTCTACCAACTGAGCTACGATCTCGCAAAAGTCCATTTACACCCTATCAAGACGACAAGGTGGGGGAAGGTGCAGTTCGCTTTAGCGATCTCCTTCCCGAAATCGGGAACGGCAAAGTATAGGCAAAGATCGTTGGCCCACAAGGCGTTAGAGCTTGTCGAAAAGGCCGACGCGAGGAGTTTTTGGACATAAATAACGGGTTAGCCGGTGATTTCTGGCACTACGCGTCCGTGGACATCGGTTAGGCGGAAGTCGCGGCCGGAGTAGGGGAAGGTGAGCTTTTCGTGGTTGAGGCCGAGTTGGTGCAGGATCGTGGC